>JAFGEC010000009.1 GCA_016931775.1 Candidatus Zhuqueibacterota bacterium
CTAGTTTCCAAGATAGAAAAAAGTATCGTTTCGCCAATAACATTTTTTCTCATTGGGACCTCGGTATATTTATCGTATTTTACCGGCATTTACACCACCATACGGAGGATGTAAATGCCGGCATTATCGTCAAATTGCATTCAGATAAGGAAAATCACTTACAACCGGTTATTTTTCTTCCTTTTTTTCTTCCTGTTTCTCTTCATTCTTGGCTTCAGCCTTTTTGAAAATATATACCGCTTCCATTTCACCACGGTCCGAAACGGATGAAAATTCAGTTGTTAACTGTTTGCCGTCATCACTCAGACTCCACACATCGGTGGAATTCATTTCAAATTCTTCGCCTTCCCGGTTAAAAGTAATTTTTGTCTTGATGGTCAATTTTTTCCCATCCTCCGACCATTCGGCGACGGTAATACGCGGTGAATTCCAAAATTCGGATTCGTTTTCCTTGCCGTCCAGGGTAAAATCGACGGTCATAATAAAATCATCTTCATATTCCCGCTGAAATACCCGTTCAACGGACATCTTGTTATCTTCCTGGGCAATCTTTATCTTTGAAGGAACAAACCGGTCTCCAAATTCTCCCAATTTACTATTTTCCTTATCAAAAGTCCACTCTCCGGCAAAGTTCACCCTGTCAGCACCGGCAAAGACGACAGTGGAAAAAACGGCCAAGAAAACAAACATTTTTTGCAGCATAATCCACTCCTCAAATTAAGTCAGTAAGGATTAAAAACCGGTTATTCCGGTTATGTATTTAGTCTTTAATTCGAAAAATACGAAACGAACGCGGTTTGATTTTGGTCAAAAACCGCCGTTCACCGGATGATTGTCCGCGAAAATCCGTCACCGGTTTACCGTCCAGAAACTCTTCCGTCTGAATATCGAGCAGCCGGCCGGATTCTGTTTTACAGACGATACCGAGATCAATTTCTTCAGAAAAATACGACTGAACGATCAAAGTATTATTGTCGTAAAGGAACAGACTCGTTTGTCCCGGTGCCTCGATACGCACCGGCAATGCTTGAGTTACCGTTTGTCTTATCCGGTTTAGTACGGGCAGAGGGAAATGATACAAATCGGTAAAATTTTCCGGAATGGTCAGAATATAAAGGGTGCCATTGGCATATCCTGCAGAATGTAAAATCGGCCATCCGTTTGTTTCATCAAGCGCTGATACCTCTTCCCAAGAATCGTTGGTGAGATAAACAATTTGAGGAATGATCATTTCCGTATCCGACTCACTCAGGGGGCCCCATCCGGTACGAAACTGCTTGACAACCGCTTTTCTGTCCGTATAGCGTAATTCGACGATGTCATCAAGACCTTTATCCTGTATTGCCCGAAGCAATCCTGATGTAATCACGATTTGACCACCTGCCGTTAACAGTTTTTTCATTTTTGCAACGATAGCCGGATCAGCCGCAGCGGATTCGGTCAAGAGGACCAGTTTTTCATTTTCCGGAAATTCCGGAACAATATCCATGGGAATACCGACCATGCCCAGAAAGGTTTGTAAAAAATCCTCCCCGGTCGAATGAAAAGGTTTGTAACTTTTTACCGCCACCGGTTCTCCCAGCTCCCCGAGTAACGGATCGATATAATCGAGAGCATATCCCGCAGCAAGGGCAAAAGTGGCATCCTGCGGCCACTGGCCGTCTTTTTCACGATGCGGTTCGATCATTTTATCAAAATTAAAACTGGTTCCCTGGCCCTGCCATTCTGCACGCATACGTTCATTAATGGGTCGTTGCATCTGGCGAAAATCAAACAAGGTCAATTCGCCGGCTTTGGCAAACAAAGTGAACCACAATTGTTCCGCATAACGGTCCAGAACCCACGAACCACCGGTATCCACCCATCCGCCGCAGTTGCCGCCGGGTTTTAAATTCTCAAAATAACGAAAAATCAAATAACCCAGATAAGGCTGTAAATGCTGGTTGCTCGACGGATCTCTGGTCTCCGTGCCGGTATATAAGCCATCGAACAGTTTGGGACCGGTCTCCAGATTGAAGCCGAGGCCCTGAAAATGTTCGTACCAGTTTGGATATTTTATGATGACTTTGATCTTGGGATTAACGCGTTTTGCCGGCTCGAGTACGAGCTCTTTTGCCGCCTGGGTAAGCTGT
Organism: Candidatus Zhuqueibacterota bacterium; assembly: GCA_016931775.1. Classification (GTDB taxonomy): domain Bacteria; phylum Zhuqueibacterota; class Zhuqueibacteria; order Residuimicrobiales; family JAFGEC01; genus JAFGEC01. The sequence continues at coordinate 2,133 of JAFGEC010000009.1, forward strand.
TGAAGGCGAAAATCTGTCCAGCTTTTTTGACCTTTTGCCGCGATACATTTTTCACATTTGCAGTTGGTAAAGAAAAAATCGTCCAGGATAAGCTCATCGAAATTTTTGGCGGTAAATTCGATGGTCTCTTTTAACTTTTGCCGATGTTCGGGATTTGAATAACAATACGTTTCAAAACGATTTCTTTCGCTCACTGTGATGGTAATGCCGCCGGAGGTTTTAATTCCACGTTGATGGAAAAATTCTTTTGCTTTTGAAAGTGTCGATTGTTCCACCACCACCATGTCGCGGTGGGTTTCCAGGTAAATTTTATCGATTTTCAGATATCTCTGCATGGCGTCAAAACGCTGCTGCAATCGCTCGACATCATCCATTTCGCGTACTTCATAGACACGCGCATACACGGCAAGCTCAAAATTTTTATGTCCTGATGCAAAAGAAAATCCAGGCAGGCATAATAATACAAAAAGAAAACAAAAATGTCTAAAATATAACATTTTGCACTCCATTATTAATATAGCATTTTTTGAAATTCGAACATGAGGAGATAAAGTCCACTCTGCCCCGTTTTACCTCGAAATCGGCAAACTGCCCGGTCATTATGATAGGAAAAAATACCTGACCGAATATATTTAATGTTTTATAGTGAAAAAATCCGATGATGATTCTCGCTTGTTTTTTTGAGAGAATCCGTTGTAAGGCCGATTCATTTTAATGTAATAGAATCGGGCTCAGAATTGAATGCTTCGATAAAATCGTAAATAAATAAAAACAGGTCTTTTTCATATTTTACACCATTCATTGCAGTAAATATAACAATTTCAAATAACTATATCATAGTGAATAACTGTTAATTCACTGTTAAAATAATATTATTTTGAACATTGACTCGTAAAAAAAGAATTGTTACATTGATTATATCCGATAAATATTTAAAAACAAGATCATGACCGAATCGATTGAAAAGAAAACAAAACGCAGCGTACTCAAGAGAATTCTCGAAAGTGAGACTTTTTCCGGCTCTCATACGTACCAGGAATTCTTCACTTATCTTGTGGAAGCAAATATTGCAAAACAGGTGCCAAAGGAATATGCCGTTGCAACGGATGTCTTTCACAAAAGCCCGGATTTTAATCCTGCAAACGACACCATCGTTCGTGTTTATGCGTATAATCTCAGAAAAAAACTTGATGAATACTACAAACATGAGGGCGTAAATGAAAAAATTCGGATTGTTATTCCCAAGGGGCATTATCAAATTGATTTTGAGTACCACCGCACTCACTGGATAACAGCACGGATAAAATGGATTACTTTATTGACATTGTTGTTATTGTTTTTTGTTACCACATTATTTTTGATTTATCGACTTTATACAATCGATCGTCACCGGTATTATCATTTACAGAGTGATGTATGGCAGGATTTTTTCAATAACGGCAACCCTAAAAAAATTGTATTGGGAGACCACTTTTTTTTCGTTAAAGATTCCCACAGCCGAGCCGACCGGACAATAATGCGGCGGGATGATATCAACTCCAGGCAGGATTTCGACAATTATAAATCTTTACAACCGGAGCGGCAAAATCTCGTGCAACTGCGGTTTCCCATGTTTCCGCGCAACAGTGTATGGCCGTTTGCAGATATGGTAACGGTTTTCAACCATACCAAGACGGCTTTTGAGATCGATTATGCCTCCAACGTGTCCGCAAAAGATTTTAAGCAATACGATCTCATTTTTATCGGATCGTTTCATACACTGGCGTCGTTTGATCAGACCTTTCACCATTCGGGTTTCATTTACAATGTGTATCCGAACCGGCTGGTGTTTACCGACCAGGCGGGTGATACACTGTATTCCCGGGTCGAACAGGGTGATCCTGTTTATAATCACATTGATTTTGGTGTGGTGCGTAAAATACCGGGGCCGGAAAACAAAATTATATTCATTTTTACCAGTTTTCACGAAACCGGCACAGCTGGCATCGTTAGTTATTTCACCCATCCCGAAACGATCGCACAATTTGAAAAGATGTGTAATGAAAAATTCGGGCACGTTCCCAAATATTTCGAGCTTTTATTTAACGCCAGCGGTTACAACAGAACGGTTTTCACGACGGAAATTGAATATATTGCCGAGGTTGACAAGGAAGAAAAATTTTGGTAGGTTTTTTGTGGGGGATTTCACCAATAAAGGGGCCAGATCAGGATTTCAAGGTTTTTACAACACGATGTGAGTCATAATCGATCAAGTCATAAAATACTACTGTTTAGAGAATTTGACTCGAAAGACTGGACAAATTGGAACATTAATCAAGAAACGATACTCAACCGATCATTATTTATTGATTATTGTCCGTTGCTCACTAATCAATGATCATTGTTCACTGTTCATTGATTTTGTACCCCTGGCCTGACTCGAACAGGCGACACGCGGTTTAGGAAACCGCTGCTCTATCCTAACTGAGCTACAGGGGCAAGTTTTTGTTATTTAATCACTTATTACCGCTATTCCGGCTCTTGTTTTTCAGGCACTGTGCCCAATTTGTGCCTTTTCTGAAACCTCTTTCCTAACCTGTTTATCGCTCCTTTCAGGTGATCCGGCGCAAGATGCGCGTATATCATCGTCGTCGAAATATCCGAGTGACCCATCAATTCCTTGACCGTCGGCAGGTCAACGCCGTCCATGACCAGGTGGCTTGCAAAAGTGTGCCGCAGATCAAGTAAAGAAAAATGATCTACACCGGCTTTCTTATAAGCCGTCACGATGCTTCGCCTGATCCACATGGAAAACCGTTCTCCGTTTTCCTTCAGGTATTTCCATTGGATTGCCTTGTTGAACAGGTGCGTCAATCTTGTCAGTACCTTGTTGACAGTGCCGTTCTGGACCTCCTGGGCCCGTTTGATCTTGTAAGTCTCGACGATCTCGGCCGTTATCTCGTTCAGGTAAAAATTCTCAAAATAAGGCAATATCTGAGATTTAAACGTGTTGAAACAATCCCGGTAAGAACTCGCTGAATTTTCAACCTTGTACCACTCGAGATATTTCCGGGAAAATTCGATCAGAGAGATCCTTCGAAAGTTCGTAAGGTCCAGTTCCTCTTTGGCGATTTGAACGGCCGTTTGTTTCTCGGCCAGTTCTGCAACCTTTTTGGACGTGGTATTCAAAGAACGCCGTACACGATCACCGTTTGTAAAGCGAATGTCAATGTACCAGACCTTCCCGCGTTTAAAAATCCGTGTCACAATAGACTCCGCAGGTTGGTCTAAACGTCTTGAATATATTAAATTTTAAAATTGTTTTCAACAATTTTATTGTGCTCAACTTTGACAAATTGGGATCTGAGCCATTCCTCGATATCCGACAACCGGAACCGTAAATGTCCGTTCACTTTGTAATACGGAATCTTTTTTTCGTGCGTCAGGTGATAGATATACGAATCTTTAAACTTTAATATTCTGCACAGCTCCCGAATATCAATTAAACCTTCCGTCATAAAATCAGGATTTTTCATTTGGTTTTCCTTTGAAAAATGTCATGTTTTGACAAGTTCTTGTCGGTTTTCAATCCAGCAATTACATTGTTTATAAAATATTTGGTTTTATTAGGTTTTGGTAAAACAACCAAACAATTCTTTTTATAATGTTAGGTTTTGTAGGGTTCTCTCAGAACAATGATACTGAAATTATTTTTATATTTTCTTTTCATTTTATTATCCCTCCAGTCCGGCCCTGACTTTGCACACAAATTCATTTACCCAATCCTCCTCCTGCTCACATGCTGATCTTTTAAAATCCGGCAACAATCGTCCAGGATTGTGTTTCACAGTGGACTTTAGACAATTTTTCACATTTGACAGGTCGTTTCCAAAGTATTCTAAAATCACCTGCATCCCCACCTCTTTAATTCTATCGCTCAGCTTTTTCTTTTCGTCATACAGCACCTGGGGGATACTAACAGGTTTCTGGTCTTCGTTCAAGGCTAGATATGGACCAAGCAGATTTTTTAAAACCGGTTTCTCCGAAAACACGATATCCGCCAGGCAGGGACGTTTCTCTCGTGGAATGTCAAATAATTTGCGGCATGTGACAAATCTTCGCACATTCACCTCGATTCTCAACACATCCCGGAACTGTTCAATATCGATATATTTTCGCAATTCCCGGTTTTTCGCCATGGTCAATTCTTTGTACTTGGGATAAATGACGATCCGGTGGTTATCCGTTTTATTTTTCGGTGTGATGACAAGTCCTTCGCCTTTATAGTTCCGGACGACATATTTTGTATCCTTCATCATCCGGCTGGCAATGGCATTCTTGTAAATTGTTAAATCTTTGTCCAGATGAACATTTTCGCAGACATCTGCCCGGTATATTTCCGATTCATTCAACAGTTTATCCCCATCAATTTTAATGATTCCACTGGAATTTACCGCATTGACAAACTCGCCTAATGTATCCCTATTGATCAGATATGAATATCTTTCTTTGAGAATTTTAGCCGAAACCTCTAGCGTCATTTTGTTCTTTCCCCCATCGATATAAATAGATGATAATCCCAGTGACCGGATCTGATCACTCAATTTGAGTATCCTGTTTTCCGTCCCGTTGGGTTCTCTCACATCGTTTGTCTGGAAACAGTGCTTATTATAGTTTACGAGAGTATCTGCGGCGAGTCCCATTTTCAGTGTATCGACTTTGTTCAATTCGTCAGCTTGGTATTTTAAACGTTTTTTGTTTGTTTTTTTATAATGAGATTAAAAA
>JAFGEC010000633.1 GCA_016931775.1 Candidatus Zhuqueibacterota bacterium
CTAGTAAAACCTTTTCTGGTTTCCATGCTCAAGGCCGGAATATCGCCATTTGTGAAAAATCCCGGGTTGGGGCGTGCGAACCCATTCCAGGATACTCTGCATCCCGAATTAGATCACTGTGTTAATTTTAACCTCTATTTCATAACGCACCAAAGACCTTAATCTCGTTCCCGGTTTCCCAACCGGGAACGCATAACTGAGGCTCTGCCTCAGTCTGGTAGGACAGGCGGGAAACCTGCAAAGATTTTGATCGTTGACTCTATATATTTTCATTTGCTAAAAAATCCTCCAAATCAGCGACAAATACTCTTTACCGGTAAAACCCGTCTTTTTTACAGCATCTCCATAAACACCTCGATCCACCGGTCCGCACGCATCTGTTTCGCCTTTTCCAGCGCATCCAGCGCCTTTTCTTTTTCACCTTTTCCCAAATAGCCCAGACCGATATTCACATAGGCAGCCCGGGCCAGCCGGGTTCCCCTCTGCTCGCTGTCGAATTTGGCGAAAAAATTGATATCGCCGCCCGATTGCAACGTTTTCTCACCGTCGGTGATCAGTTCGTCGAAAAGCGCCTGGGCAGCAGGCTCGCGGCCGATGCGCTTCAAACATTCTCCCTTAAAATAACGATAGAGTGTCGGTCCGGCGTCGATATCGGCCGCTTTTTCAAAATACCCCCCGGTTTTTTCGGCCTCTCCCTGAAGACCGGCGGTGACACCAAGATAATACAATGCCCGAATGGCCTTTGGATCGCTGATCGGCCGTCCTACCTCGAGATTGCGCGGGTAAAGCAATGCCGCATGAAAATCCTCCTCAGCCAGGCCGTATTGTTTTTTTTGCAGGTAGCCGATACCCCGCAACAAGCAGGCATCGATATAGACGTCGTGAATTCGTCCGCCGCCTTCCCAGGTGTTAAAATGACGGCTTGTCAAAATTTCCAACGCCCGGTCATATTCACCGGACAACACCAAGAGCTCCACCAGCCGTGCCGTGGCATCATCCCGTTTCTCAGCCGTTTTACGATTGTTTTGCAAAAAACGCAGCCGTTTTTTCAACGGTTTTTCGTTTTGTTCGTACAATTCGTCCAGTTCGTACAAGATCCGCGCATTTTCCGGTGCCAGTTTAAACGCCCGTTCCATTGCAGCCACGGCTTTCGAGACGTCGTGTTGAACAAAATCATATGCAAAACCCAGATTCCGGTACGCCAAATAGTGTTCCGGATCCAGTTCCCTGGCAATTTCCCAACAGGCAATGGCCTTTTCGGGCTGCCGGTCAAACAGCAGATTGCCCAGATAAAGCGGTGCCCGGGCATCCATGGGATTACCGGCCATGGCACTCTTGAGCACGGCAATGGACTCCAGTCTGAAAGGAAAACAATAGGTGGACGGTTGCTCCTGGGCTTTCTGAAAGAACAATTGTGCGCCGTTCGTTTCGCCCACCTGCTCGGAAAAATAACCGGCCGTATAATAAACCACCGGATCATCACTGTTGTGCAAACCTTGCAGCACGTCGAGTCCTTCCCGGTAAAATCCGCACCGCGCGTATTCCCAGGCCAGTTCCAGGTTATAGGGTTTTTGATTGCCGGTTTTTTCAAAAACGATCATTTGCAGCGAATCCGCCGTCTGCTTGTGGCCGAGAGCAGCCGCGTTCTCGCCCAGTTCGTAAACCGCCCAAAAGTCCAACGGATTTTTCGACAGAACGTTCTCGCAAATTTGTACCGCCGATGAATGCCGTCCCAGTTTTCGTAAAATGACCGCCGCTAAAATTTTGTTGCTGCTGCTGTGGGCATTGGCGGCAATTGAAAGATTGATATGCTCCAGCGCCGTTTCAAAATCACCGTTCCGGCAGTCAAGTTCAGCCAGCGCAGAATAACCTGCAGCGCGCCATGGAAAACTCCACACGGACCGGTAAAAGGAATCGTACGCCTCCTGCTTTTTCCCCAAATAGGATTGCACAACACCCAGATAATACAGCGCCTCCCCATCCCTGGGCCGGGTGTAATTTTTGCTCACCCGGTCGACGGCGGTTATCAGATGCTTCTCTGCTTCTTCGAATAATCCCCTCAGACAGTAATTAATACCCAGCTGGGTATTCACATCATAATTGCAGAAATCTCGCCGCAGCGCTTCTTCATAATAAGGCATGGACGAAACGGCAGGATTGTAAAACTGATCCAGCCGCAAACCGGCCAGATAGAGTTCTTCCACCGTTTCGATTTTTTTGGGATCGCCGGGAGGAATCACCGGTTCCGGCTTGGGGGCACACGGTTTAGGCCGGGGGGCGTAACGCAGCAATTCCCGTCCCTCCGGATCGTTCACAACCGCCACCAGATCCGTGTCTTTAACGTCCTGTTCGACATCAATATCCATCTTGAAAACTTTATCCGGCGCCAGAGAGGTGGTTTCAGAAATCAGCTTTTTATCACCGGCGAATACTAAAATCGAAGCATTTTCCTGCGGTGTTGTGGTCAGACAGCGAAATTGTACGTGTTTATCCGTCAATTTAAGGTTTAACGCACCGTTTTTACCGGCATAACAAAAACCGTCCAAATCCCGGACCGGGAACCAGTATTGTTTGATTGTTTTCACTTCATAGGGCTGAATCCAGCTGTAATCGGGTTGATTGTCCGACCAGGCTCCGGCCATAAGCTCCAGATAGGGACCGTCGGTGTCGGTCAGCATTTCATCCCACATTTTTCCCTGGTCGCCGCAGCCAAAGGTAAAA
>JAFGEC010000634.1 GCA_016931775.1 Candidatus Zhuqueibacterota bacterium
AGGTGCGACGCATCGTTGCATGATATTTAACCTATATTTTGAATATCTAACCCACCCAAAACGGAGATGCGTCGCACCGTCCCCCCCGAGAGTGACATATTACAAAAAAACACGTTTTCTTATTGCATTTTTAAAATGAAATGCATATTATTAATTTTGCAAAATGTCACAATAAAAACTACAACAAAATAAAAGCACGCATTTAACACCTTATCCAAGGGAGAGAATTACCATGAAAAAAAATTCCCTCTATCATGTTCTTTTTCTGATTCTTTTTCTTCCATTTCTGCTGATGGCCGGAACCACCGGTAAAATCAGCGGTATCATCCAGGACGCGGAAACGGGAGAACCACTGCCCGGATGTAATATCATTCTTGATGGGACAACCATGGGTGCTGCGACGGACTTGGAGGGCAGGTATATCATCATAAACGTACCTCCCGGGAGTTATAACATCCGCATGCAGATGATGGGGTATAAAACACAGATTACCCAGAATGTTCGTATCTTGATCGATCTCACAACAAAAATCAACGCCAAACTGGAACCATCTGTTTTACAGACCGAAGAGGTAACGGTCGTTGCAGAACGGCCGCTGGTTCGAGTGGATATGACATCCTCCCTTTCCAGTGTCGGTTCTTCAGAAATCGCTTCACTGCCGGTTCAGGAAGTCGGGGATGTATTGGAATTGCAGGCCGGTATCGTGAAAAGCGGAAATAATCTGCATATCCGTGGCGGCCGTTCAGGTGAGGTTGGATACTGGGTCGACGGTGTTTCCACTACAGATGTTTTTTCCGGGGGAATGGGTGTAACGGTTGAAAATTCGGCTATCGAAGAGCTTCAGGTCATCAGCGGTACGTTTAATGCCGAATACGGGCAGGCTATGTCCGGAATCATCAACATTATAACCAAGGAAGGTGGTCCAAGGTATACCGGCCAGTTTCGTGCCTATCTCGGTGATTACATCAGTAACGGCGAAGAGTTTTCCGTCCTCAAGAATGTAACGACAGCGAATGATCCGGAAACCGGTATGCTAAGGGCGGTTGGGGATAAGGAATTCCCATTAAAAAAATTCAATCCCAATTATGACGCCGATTTTAGTTTGAGCGGCCCAGTGCCGTTTTCAGGCAACAAATTGACCTTTTTCACCAATGCGCGTTATTTTTATAATGAAGGACATTTATACGGCCGGGAATGGTTCAGACCGACAGGTCAACCCGGTGACAGTTCACTGGTGCCTATGAATCCGTACGAGCGTACAACCGCCCAGGCCAAACTGACCTACAAAGTGACCTCCAATATGAAAATGAGCTATAATGTTTTCTGGAACAGTTGGCTCGCAGAAAGAAACTACAGTCAGAATTACAAGTACAATCCCTATGGCGTGCCGCAAAACAAGGGTACCGGATTAACGCAGATTTTTTCACTCAACCACGTCATTTCGCCAAAGACTTTTTATGAACTTCGTATCAACCGGTTTTACACGGAAAGTGAATCCTATGTTTACGAGAATCCGCTTGCCAGTCCCAATTACCTGGTACGAGTGGACTCCGACAGTGCGGCTAATGTCGTAGGCCGGGTTATTGATTTAAGCAATCCCGATGATGCTGAATTTTTCGAATATGTTAAAAACCAGCGTGTCAGTTACACATGGATAATCAATCCAGACGGTCCGGAAGGTTATGTGCACCCGGATTCCATCTCCACACCCACAACCTACAGTTTTGCCAAGGTGGGTATGGATATGGGGCACAGCAAGCGCAGTACGGCATATTGGGTTGGCAAACTGGATCTGTCTAGCCAGGTGAGCAACACGCACCAGCTGAAGACAGGTTTCGAATTTCGCGCCCATGAGTTGGAATTGCATTCGTACACCATTCGTCCGGCAACATCGGCGGATCTCGGCGAACAGATCGTCCCGTTCCAGCCGATGGTTCCGGATGTATCCAGTATATACCGGTCAGATTACATCCGAAAACCGCGTGAACTATCAGCTTACGTGCAAGACAAAATCGAGTTCAAGGACCTGATCATGAACCTCGGTCTCCGGTTTGATTATTTTGACGCCAATCATGTGGTTCCGGTTGATCCTTCGGATCCGAATATTTACGCTCCGTTTAAAAACGAACACAAATATAAAAACTGGCAGGATCCACCCAAAGACCTGAGCCGGGAAGAACTGGACGCATACATGGCGAGTATGGTAGAATACACACCGGATGAACGGCGGGCATTTATGCATAAAAATGTGGATCCTAAAATGCAGATCAGTCCGCGAGTGGGCATGGCATACCCCATCACCGACAAAGGTGTGATCCACTTTTCTTACGGTCATTTTTTCCAGATTCCGGAATTCCGTTTTCTTTACGACAATCCCGATTTCAAGTTGGGCCAGGGCGGCGGTTATTACATTTTCGGCAATGCGGATCTTATCCCGCAAAAGACCGTCCAGTACGAAATCGGTTTACAGCAACAAATTACAGGTGATATAGCTATCGACGCCACCCTGTTTTACCGTGACGTCCGCGACTGGGTCGGAACCAGTCCTCTTATCACCACAACTATACCCAGTATCAAGTACTCACAATATGAAAACAAGGATTATGAAAACGTCCGCGGTATAACCATCAAGCTGGAAAAACGCCATTCAAACAATTTTTCAGCTCGATTGGATTATAGCTACCAAATCGTTGAAGGCACTTATTCAAATCCAACCGATGCTTTCAATGCCTACCAGAATCAACAGGAACCGCGTCTGGCTTTGATCCCCTTAAACTGGGACCAAAATCACACGCTTAATGCTTCGGTCATATTCCAGAGAAAACAGTGGACCGTTTCCATGATCGGACGCTACTGGTCGGGACGGCCGTATACTCCAAGCTTTCCACGCGGTGAATTTGTCGGAGGCGCTGCGGTTATCGGTTTGCGGGAAAACAGCTCCCGTCTTCCCAGCCAAAAAAGTATCGATCTTTACATCAACCGTCAATTCAAGCTTGCCGGCGTAAGGTTGAATGTCTTTATGAATATTTACAATCTGACGGATCAACGCGATGAAGTGGCCGTATACAGCGATACAGGTACAGCTGAATATACCACAAACATCAAGGAATCCCAAATTACTTACCATCCCAGCCGGATTGGTACTATTCCTGATTTCGTCAATCAGCCGGGCTGGTATTCGACACCCCGTCAAATCCAGGTTGGTCTTGCACTCGATTTCTAATGGAGGAAAAACGATGAAAAAGATTTTTTTAATTTTGTTATTCCTATTTTTGTTTGCGGTATTGCTCCATGCGCAGATGGAAGGTCTGCACGGCGATTTTCTGGAAACCAGAAACGGCCTGCACGCCGGAAATCAGTTCAGGACAACATTTTATAACGACGGTACGTTCGGCGTAAATACACGCCCCCCGGATATCGGCGGTGAATGGCCCATAAACTCCGGGCATATTTATATGCTGGACGGAAACGTCTTTGTCGGTTCCGAGGTTCTGGATGAAGACAACGCCCTGAAACACATCGTCAGCACGGTTCGCAGCGCGGGAGACGGCTCACCCGGTGCATGGTCCAGCGGCGATACCGGACCCAACGGCGAATGGTGGACGTTCCTGCCGTTGCCCGGATTTGCCAATCCCGACACCGACAAAATCGCCATGAACAAATGGCCGTGGTCCTGGCCGCCGTACTGGCCGGATAAATTTGAGGATCCGGTGGATCCGGGATGGCCCGGCTCGTGGAACGGATATTTCGGGAAAAACAACTTTAACGCCGATGAAGAAAGCTTTTTTGTCGCGGATGATTACCAGTTTAAAGAGTTCAACTTCTTTCCCGACAGCACGGACAGGGACCGCCGCGGTCTTGGTCTGCGAAACTGGGTAAGAGGATTTCAATGGTCCAATGCCCTGGTTGAGGACGCGATGTTCACCCTGTTTGACATTGAAAATATGGGCACTCACGATCACGATAAAATGGTGTTCGGCTACAAATTCGGCAATAATATGGGAGATACCGAAACCGCAGGAGACGGCGGAGATGATATGGGCGCATTTAATAAACAGGAAGACGTTGCCTACCTTTACGATTACGACGATATCGGTGCCGGTGGATGGACACCTGTCGGATACTTTGGAGGGGCTTTTCTTGAAAGTCCCGGCAACAGTTATGACGGCATCGATAATGATGGAGACGGCGCCATGGGCTCCGGTCCGGTCATTAGCCAAGACATGTTCCTTCCACGCACCCTTAGAGTGGGTGAGCCGGTGGTGCTAATCGATTATATCACCTTTGATAGAACCGTCATCAGCATGCCCGCCGACACAATCAAAACCTATTACCAGGATCTGGTATTCAAGTTCTGGCCGGGCAAAGTGATGGAAGAAATCCCGCACAACCTGGTGGACGACAACCTGAACGGCGTTATCGATGAAAACAGCGGTGCCGTTGTCGGTGAAGGCGACGCTGCAGTGACCATCTATCTGTACGAAGGCGCAAAATATATCGACTATATAACCGGCGATGGTCTGGATAACATTTTGCTGGACGAACGCCGCGATGACGGCATTGACAACGACGGTGACTGGACCACTCTGACAGACGACCTGGGTGCCGACGGCGCTGATTTTACCGGCGATGACGGAGAAAAAGACGGTGTGCCCACTTATGGTGAACCCCATTTCGACAAAACCGACATCGACGAAACCGACATGCTGGGTCTGACCAGTTTTACCCTCTACCTGTGGCCGGATATTCCGCATTATGAGGATGAGCTGGTGTGGCAGAATATCGTCCCCGGATATTTCGATGATTTGCTGGAAAACCAAAACATCGAGCTGTTATACGGCTCGGGTTATTTCCCACTGAAACCCGGACAGATCGAGCGTTTTTCCATGGGTATTATGTGCGGGATCGACCTGGATGATTTTATGACAAATAAATACTGGGTTGCCAAGGCTTACAATGAAAATTATAACTTTGCCAAAGCACCGCTGGTTCCCGATGTCACAGGAGTTCCCGGGGATAACATGGTTACATTATACTGGAACGACAAGGCGGAACATTCATACGATCCAATCTCGGGTTATGATTTTGAGGGATACCGTATCTACCGTTCCACAGATCCGGGTTTTAACGATATGACGCCCATTACCGACGGCATCGGCTCGGTGACCTTCCGTAAACCC
>JAFGEC010000098.1 GCA_016931775.1 Candidatus Zhuqueibacterota bacterium
ATTTAATCCTCTGAAATGGTTCGATTACCGTCCAGAGTTTTGTTCTTTTTTGGGAATGATCAGGATGTTCACAATGAATATAAAGTAAAAAAGGCGTAAATACAAGGATTGAGCAAAACCTCAGAGTAAATTCTGAAAAAGCAAAAACGAGTTTGTTTATTTGGGAATTTCGATTTTTCTTATCACGGATGTGAGATCCGGTTCAGCTGGAACAATAATGTCAAAATAGAACTCCCGCCACAGATGTGCCGATCCAGATGTTTACGTCCCTGTCAATGAAATCGGTTTCCTGAAAAGTGTTTTTCAGTTGTAGGTGCCAAACCACATAAATCCCTGGTGATCCTGTGCAATACAGCGAACACGATTGTTCGAAAGGCCGTCTTCGACTGTAATTTCATTAAAATACAGTTTTCCGGTTGGGGTGAAACCGGGCGCGAAATAGAAAAAATAGAATAGACAGATAAAGAAACGATTTTTCATGATTATTTTGGTGAATAAATCTATGATACCTTTCAGGTATAAATAAGGCACGAAAAAACAATCGTGTCCTTTTTCTACAGTTTTTTTACTCTTTTATCTTTTCCCGCAGCTCGTCAATTTCCGATTGCATTTCCTTGATCACACCCAGCAGGTAAATCGGCAGTTTATCATAGTCCACACCCTCAACCTGACCGTTTTTGTATTTCACCATCTCTTTAATGCCGAGCTCTTCGAGTTCCTCGGCGATCAATCCACAGGTTTTATAATCCGTACCGATATAGTTAAAAGTGACCGGTGTTGCATTCAAAATTTTCATATATGAGTCATCCATGGGGGCAATATTTTCTTTGTATCTTTTTGATGACACGGGCTCGCGCCAAAAATTGCCTTGTGCATCGATCATAACATTGTCGACCTGTTCCGTCGCGGGATTGAGGGTGACGGCCAGCATCGTTTGGGGATTTCTGATGCCGATACCTACATTTTGTTCGAAATAGGATTTTGCGCCTTGAGCCGCGATTGCATATACATTTTCTGAAGCAACGGAATTGTTGTTGACCCAGGCAAAAACAGCCGAATTTAATTCGTTGACATCAGCATATGCACCAATTCGATTACCGTCCAGACTGCCCCAAACGCCGGTAATAAAGCGCCGGGCGGGTGATTTTATTTGTGATGTTCCAAGTTGGCCTGCAGCAAGTATGTAGGCACCGTCATCCGTGTTGGCATTACCGGCAATTGCACTATAATAGTAATTATCCGTTCCATAGGATAAAGGACTGTTCACTGATGAAATGATTCCAAGGCAATTTCCGGATGTCACGTCTTCATTGGTGATATCGATGTTGCTCCTACGATTGGAGGTTCCTCCAAACCAGGTCGGACCACTATACATCCCACCGGTGCCAATTATTTCGATTGTGGCACGCGGTGTTGTCGTTCCCAGACCCACGAGTCCTTCTTCAGTAACAATCATAATCGGATTCTCGGCTGAATCTGTGACGAGCATTTGTGCAAATCCAGGAATTGAAAATCCTGTAAGCAAAAGGTTGCCACAAAGTATAACAATGCAAAGAATGAAATTGCGTTTCATCGAAACCTCCTCTATAGTTAAAGCGAAAATGACCTGGTAAATTATTTTTGTGATATTATTGTCATAAAATTGTTTATGTTATGTTTTTGGTGGAATTTACTTGTCAGTTTAAATATTTGAAATATATTAATTTGTATAATATCATGGAATGCCGATTTTTACAGTATAAATAACTGCAATAATTGTGCCATTTTCTGTTGATTCTGGTTTTAATTTCAAAAAGGATATAAATGTAAAACGATAAAACGGTTAAAGATGACACATTTGTAGAACAGTGATGTGGTAATTTTGCCCCTAAATGGTGATATCACCAAGCTGGATTATTCATTTTTTCATAAAGATCATAATAATGGTAGAATCCATTTAAATTTTTTATGTATCTGTCGTTTTACGGTTTCCCGTCGATTGAGTAAAGTTAGTATCAATTATTTTATTATTTCCCACCAATATTTCTGCAGGATTTAAAGTGCAATTAAAAAGGTACAAGATTGAAATTAAAATTGGAATAATTATTGACATTTTCAAAAAAAATAATTAAGATATTTTCAAATATTTAAGGTTCTTTTTTACGGGAGTTAATTTTAACAGAAAAGGGGAGAATTTTGTTAAAATTAAACATCAGGACGGTGTCCGGCTGAGCCTTTCCCCATAAGAGAGATAAGGAAAAAATTAAGGGAGTTGCCTTCTGCAATTTCCAAACCGGCACCGTCCTTTTTTTCTGCCGTTCCGGAAAATCCACAGAATAAAAAATTTGCACATTTATCCGGTTTTTGTTATCTTTTCAGGATCATAAATGTGGAGTGTACCATGCGATATTTATTATTGTTATTCATCTCAACCTGCCTGAATATACCGGCATTTACAGGTCAGCAATGGGCGATGGAACCGGATGACCGGTTACCTGTTGCCTCCGATATTATTAACGGTAGATTTGAGAACGGACTCATATACATTATCAAATCGAACAAAAAGCCGGAAAACCGTGCCGAATTGCGCCTTGTGGTCAACGCCGGTTCGGTGCTCGAAAATGAGGACCAGCAGGGTCTGGCCCATTTTACCGAGCATATGGCATTCAACGGAACAAAAAACTTTGCCAAACACGAGCTGATCGATTATCTCGAGTCCATCGGCATGAAATTCGGACCGGAGATAAACGCCTACACCGATTTTGACGAAACAGTGTATATGCTGCAAGTGCCGACGGACAGTATCGAGATTATGGAAAAAGCCTTCCGGATTTTACAGGACTGGGCCTCAGGCATCAGTTTTGAAGATGGGGAGATCGACAAGGAACGTGGTGTGATCATTGAGGAATGGCGGCTTGGCCGGGGTGCCAATGCGAGAATGCGCGATATACAATATCCGATCATTTTCAAAAATTCCAGATACGCAGAGCGGTTACCCATCGGTAAAAAAGAAATTGTCGAATTTTGCAAATATGAAACATTACGCCAATTCTACCGTGATTGGTACCGGCCCGATCTTATGGCTGTGATTGCCGTTGGGGATTTTGATGTTGAGTGGATCCGCGGTCAAATTGAAAAACATTTTGCCGGTCTGGAAAGTCCGATGCAATCCCGCAAACGAACGGTATTTCCCGTACCCGGCCACGAGGAAACCCTGTTCGCCATTGCGTCGGATCCCGAGGCGACCGGTACCAGCTTATCGGTTTATTACAAACTGGATTTGGAACAGGAAGTCACTGTTGCGGATTATCGGCGGAACCTGGTAGAAAATATTTATAATGCCATGCTTAATCAGCGGCTATACGAATTGCTCAAACAATCGGATCCGCCGTTTTTGGGTGCGGGATCCGACAAAGGCCGGTTTGTTCGTTCTAAGGAAGTTTATTTTTTGGGCGCAAACGTAAAAGACGGCGGCATACCGCGGGGACTCGAAGCCCTGCTCACAGAAGCACGGCGTGTAAAAATGTACGGATTTACGCAATCCGAGTTAGAGCGCGTAATAAAGGACGTAATGCGAGGTATGGAACGGGCATATAAAGAAAGGGATAAAACACAGTCCCGGATTTATGCTTCCGAATATACACGGCATTTTCTGACCGATGAGCCCATTCCCGGAATCGAATACGAATACGCGTTTTACGAAAAATTTTTACCAGGTATCCAGCTCGATGAGATCAATCAACTGGCCGGCAGGTGGATCAGCGAAAACAATCGTGTAATCGTCATCAGTGCACCGGAAAAACCGGATGTTCCTGTTCCAGGTGAAAAAGATCTGCTGGCTGTATTTGAGGCCGTGGAAACAAAACAGATCACTCCATACGTAGACACCGTATCCGATGAACCTCTCGTAAAAAATTTGCCGGAAGCGGGTAAAATAAATTCGGAAAAAGTCCTGCAGCAGCTGGGTGTCACAGAACTGACACTTTCAAACGGTATAACAATAATCTTAAAACCAACCGATTTCAAAAATGATGAAATACGTTTCCGTGCTTTCAGTCCCGGCGGTCATTCATTGGTTTCGGATTCGCTCTATGTGGCCGCTTCCACCGCAGTCTCTGTGGTGACCGAAGGGGGCATCGGCGAGTTCAACGATATTGAACTGGAGAAAAAACTGGCAGGTACGGTCGCCCGTGTTTCACCGTACATCGGAACCTATTATGAGGGCTTGACCGGCTCCGCTTCACCGCAGGATATGGAAACCATGTTTCAATTGATCTATTTATATATGACCGCGCCACGCAAAGACAGCACGGCATTTGTCTCCTATCAGAC
>JAFGEC010000099.1 GCA_016931775.1 Candidatus Zhuqueibacterota bacterium
ATATCTTCAAACCGGATCCGGCTTTTTCTGCGAATCGTGTCAATGCATAAATGAGTGGCAATTTGCAGCAGCCATGGCAAGAACGGTTTGCTTTGGTTAAAACTAAACAAATTCTCAAAAGCCTTTATAAATGCCTCAACAGAAAGATCGCTGGCTTCCACATGTGATTTGAGAATACCGTAACACTTGAAAAAAACCTGTTTTTTGTACTTTTCGTACAACAAGCCCCAATAATGGGTATCTTGCGTTTCCAGGTATTTTTTTATCCAGTAAACATCATCGTCAGGGGATTGATTTTTGTTCATCAATTCACCTTCTATATTTCATTACGAATAAAAGAGCGAAATTACACAAACCATTTTTTCGTTCTCCGTCGCCGGACCGCCGTAATAAGAGCAGCCGTTGTATGTAAAAGATGGTGATCTGCACACCCCTTTCGGCTGAGCAAAAATATAACCAATAATCGCCTAAAATGCAAGGGCAGCAATATACTGAAATTCATTCAAGAAAACTTGACTTTTTCATTACAATTTTTAAGTTAAATGAAATAACAATATTTGCCGCCAGTTCTGTTAAAATATTGACAGGCTCATTTCCTATCGATTTGATCCAGGAAATTATATATACGGGATTGGCTTTCCTCAAAAAAACACAGATGATTAAAATCAGGGCAATCTACTTTATAAAGTTGTTACCATGGCTAAAAACAAAAAACATATAAGATTTTTCCTTCTTTTCAGCCTCATTTGCGGTTCTGTTTGTAAAACCGAGGCCCCAAAACAACCGGCTGCAGCCAATCAGTATAAAGAATATATAGCTGCCGTAAATCTGTTCGATGAAAATAAATATGACCTGGCTCTTGATAAATTCAAACAGATGATCCAA
Source organism: Candidatus Zhuqueibacterota bacterium (assembly GCA_016931775.1). GTDB lineage: Bacteria > Zhuqueibacterota > Zhuqueibacteria > Residuimicrobiales > JAFGEC01 > JAFGEC01. The sequence continues at coordinate 886 of JAFGEC010000099.1, forward strand.
TTCCATCCGGAATTCGACAAGCCCTATTCCAAAATCGTTGAATTATATAAATCGATTCATTCACTGGATACCGGCCTGGAATATTTCAACCGATTGTTATCCGAACAAAAAAATAATCCCTATATTTATTACGCTATCGGTTTAATTTTTAAAGAAAAACAGAATTTTCAACAGGCCCGTCAAAATTTTTGTCACTCCATAGACCTTGCACCCAATTACCCCCATTCATACATGGAATTTATCGACATCAGTTCAAAAATAAAGGATTTGGATTCGGCAGCCATGTACTTGACGGATTTGAACAACACACATCCGCAAAGTGCCGGTGTTTTGTTTGGATTGGGCTATATCTTTCAGGTCAAAAAGCAATGGCAACAGGGTCTGGAGTACTACGATCAGGCACTGGCACTGAATGTCAACCTGTTGGAGGTGTATCAAAATAAATGTGCGATCTATTACTACACCGGCCAATTTAACGAATTACTGAATACAGCCAGCCGGGCTGCTGAGAAAGCGCAGGTACAACAGGACGATGACTATCGATGCAAATTCCTGGCAAATACAGGACTGGCTTATTTACATCTTTCAAAATTCAATAATGCAGCTCAATATTTAAATCAGGCACTGGACCTCGCACGGCAGCTTGGTGATAAAAACCGGGAAATGCGGATTTTAGGGAATCTGGGTGTCATCTACAAGGATTCACAACAGCACGCCAAGGCGTTGACCTGTTTTTTTGATGCGCTCAAAATCGCTCACGCGATACCGGACAGCCAGTGTATTGGCGTATTCACCCGCAATGTTGGATCCGTTTACTATCAACAAAGTGATTATAACCAGGCATTGTTGTATTATGAAAAATCCTTACCTGTTCTCTTGAAGAACGGAGATAAAAACAATGAAGCCCTGGTACTATGGAGTATCGGCGGTATATACTGGAATTTTGGTGATTATCCGAAGGCGCTGGATTACTACCAAAAGGCATACCACTTGGCGTCTGAAGTCGGCAACAATTGGGGAATGGAAAGATATCTCGGTACAATGGGGCTGACCTATTGCCGAATGGGCAGATACGAGGAAGCGTTGGAAAAAGTTGAACAATCATTGATGATCGCCAGAGAAATCGGCGAAAAAACAGGTCAAAGCCTGCGGTTAGGCGACCTGGCGGATATTTTCAGCGATATGGGAGAAAATTCACGGGCGGCAGAGTATTATCAAAAAGCACTGGACATTGCCACAGAAACAGGTAATAAACGTGAACAAAGCAAGTTTTTGGGGAAACTGGGTGAAATTGAACGAAAAAACAAAAATTATGCGCGGGCGTTAGACCACTACAATAGGGCGGCAAATTTAGCACAAGAAATAAAAAACAGAAATTTGCAGTCAGAATTATTGGGGCAGATTGGGAATTTACATCTTTCCCAGCATCAGTATGAAAAGGCAAGAATAAATATTGAAAAAGGGCTCGAAATTGCCAGTGAATTGAAAAACAAAAGTCTGCAAGCACGGCACCTTTTGTTTCTCGCCCAGGCATTCTACCAAACTCACGACCTGGTTAAATCAAAACAGTTTTACAACCAAAGCCTTGAAATCACGAAAAAACTGGCCGAACCGGACGTGGTATGGAATGCATTACAAGGACTGGCGCAAGTTGAAGCGGCGCTGGGCAAAAATCATCGAGCACTGCGGTTATATGAAAAATGTATTGAAAAAATGGATAAAGTACAAAATACATTAATGACGGAAACGTTTAAAATCGGTTTTTTGGAAACACACATTAAAATATATGAAAATATCATCCACCTGCTCAGCGTCATGCACAACAACCAGCCCGGTAAAGGTTACGACCGCCTGGCTTTCAAATATGCAGAAAAAGCTAAAGCAAGAGCGCTGCTGGATATCATCCATCAAGGTAGAATCGTAAATAATCTATCCGATATCCCCGAAACGTTCCGCAAAAATCTTCTAACCAATCAGGAAAAATTAAAATCCAGACATATCAGCCTTTCAGCGGAACTGGCGAAAACCGAACAGGAGCAAGACAAAATCCTGATCGACTCACTTCACAATGAAATCGATTTTTTAACTCGAATGGACCGGAAATTATTGACCGAATTGGAGCAAAAATATACACGGTATTATCATCTGACGAATCCACAGGTGATTTCCCCCATGGAATTGCAGGAAAATATATTGGATAGCAGCAAAATACTGGTGGAATATTTCGTCGGCGAGGAACGGACATTTGTATGGACGATCACCAAAACGGAAATGTTTTTTGACACCATTCCCATTACAAGAGTAGCGTTGCACGGTAGACTTTGTAACATCAGCCCGCTGTTTATGGAGGACAAGGACTCAGGCGCTTATATCGACCATGCATTTGCCAACCTTCAACCTGATTCACTCTTTCAGTTTTACTCCTTACTGTTGAAAAAATATTTAGAGCAACACGCCGGAACGATCCGTGAACTGATTCTGGTGCCGGATGATATCCTTTATTATTTTCCCTTTGAAATTATGGTGTTATCAAATTCGCCGGGCAGTACCAGGTTCCTTGTCGAGGATTATGCCGTATCCTACTCTTCTTCGGCCAGTTTATTAGCGGTTGTAACTCATCATGCAGTAAAAAAACCCCTCAGTTTATTGGCGTTCGGCAATCCGCAATTTGATCGGCATTTTAAAATAGCCTCCATGAAGCGGCTTTTTACCGATGTTGCAGGACGGTCGATATTCCGTGGGCACCAATTTACTCCTCTCCCCTTTTCGGAGCATGAGGTAAACTCGATCGGTAAAAATTTTTCAAATCCCGGGTTGTTTACCGGCGCGCAGGCGACGGAAGCCAATTTTTTAAAATTCGCCGATCAATATGATTATATTCATCTGGCAACACATTTTGTAACCAACGATCGCCACCCCATGTATTCTAAAATAATTTTTGCGCAAAATAAAGATGGCAGCCAGGATGGTCTGCTGCATACATATGAAGTATATAATCTGAAACTTGACGCGGATATGATTGTTTTAAGCGGTTGCAGTTCCGGTTTGGGAAAACTCCGCCGGGGAGAAGGAATAGTCGGAATGTCCCGAGGATTTTTATACGCAGGTGTCCCCAGCATGGTTGTCAGCTTGTGGCCGGTGGAGGACAAGTCGACCGCAGACCTGATGAGCAATTTTTACCGTTTTTTAACATCGGGTGTTTCTAAAGCACAAGCCCTGCAGCGGGCAAAAATCAATCTGATCCAAAAAGAAAATTTTCAACGCGATCCCTTTTATTGGGGCGCGTTTGTGCTGATGGGCGCCTGGCAATAGCGGTGGGGGCGCATCAGGATATTAGCTATTTCCGGCAACTTTTTCCGGCCAGAACCAATACGTACTTTTTTCACCATAAGAATATTGAACATAGAACAATTTCGTCTGCATCTTTTTGGATGGGTGTATGGCCGGGATTTTTTGATTGATGTCACAATCGCTAAAAAGGCATAAATATCTTTATGTAATCCCGTCAATCCACTCGTAACAATTATAGAAACACCAAATGCAAAATTTAAAGGAGATTATCATGAGAACGTTACAAACAATTTTTATCCTGATTTTATTTGCGATCGGCTTGAGTTTTTCCCAGGCACCCATTCCCGGGAACTGGCTCTACGATCAAAACGAAAACAAGGTTGACGACCGGATCGAGCACATGCCGCCGACAGCGAGAATAGGCATGATCATCGACCTGGTCCATACACCGACTGAAGATGAAATCCGATTTTTGGGGCAGTTTGGCGAGATCAAGCATGTTTTGGAATTTTTGCCAGCAGTTGCGATCCAAAACGCAGAGGCCGAAAGGGCTTTTCAGATCGCCGAAGATTTACGTGTGGTAATGGTCGAATTGGACGAAATCGTCTATACGTCACTTAATACAAGTGTCAGATCGATCCGGGCCAGAGGCAGTTCACAGTACTCTCCGAACACAGCCTGGGAAGATGGTTTCCGCGGTGACGGCATCAATATCGCCATTCTGGATACCGGCGTGGATGACGGCCACCCCTCACTGGACGACATGGACGACAACGCCTCGACGACCAACGATCCCAAGTTTGTAGCCGGCTACGACGCCACCGCTTCACCGCCTGTCGAGACAAATCCGGATGATGACAACACCGATTATTGGGATTATAACCAATCCAAATGCGTCAAGGGTGATATTTTTCACGGCACGCACGTTGCGGGAATCGCCCTGGGCACCGGGGCCGGGACGGACAATATCGGTGTCGCACCGGAGGCAAAATTGATCGATGTCAAAGTGATGAACAGCTGCGGAAGCGGTAATACTTCGGATATCATTGCGGGCATTAAATGGTGCATAAAAAACCGCGAAAGGGCCTGGACCAACCAGCCGGCTGAATTTCACGGCATCGACATTCTGAACATGAGTCTATCCGGATCTAAATCAGACGGTCAGGATGCGATGAGCCGGGCGGTGAATAAGGCCGTCGATGCCGGCTTGATCGTTGTCTGTGCGGCGGGTAATGATAACTTGGCGAATAACATACCAACCCCGGCTGCCGCGGACAATGCTATCGCTGTTGGATCGGTGAATGATTTTGACACCGTCACAAGAACAGATGATCTTATTTCCTCCCATACCGGCTGGGGTTCAAACAGAGGACCGCGACAAAGCGATAACGACCTGGATTTAATGGATGAACTCAAGCCGGACGTTATGGGGTACGGTTCCGCCATTAATTCGGCCGACGGTATCAATCCCGGCTCCAATGCAACGGGCTGGCATGTGATTGGCGGCACCTCAATGGCGGCACCCCATGTTTCCGGTGTGGCCGCACTCATTCTTGAAGCCCATCCGCAATTTCAGCCCCATGATGTCAAAAACGTGCTTCGGGCCACGGCTGAACATAGGGGAACACCTTATAACACCAGTATCGATCCGGATTACAATGTGGATTACGGCTGGGGTATAGTAAATGCACATGAGGCGGTGACCACCACCAATGTGCCGCCGGATTTGTGGATATCGCGTTTGCCGGTTTGGTGGGCATCCAATGACATATGGCTGGACAATAACACACCCAAGGAGGGAGTGGCCAACACCATTTACGCCCGGATTCACAACACCTCGGGTACTGCTGCCAATAACGTTAAAGTACAATTTCAGGTCGGCACATTCGGTATTGGGCAACCCAAATGGTTGTGGAAAAAAGAGGTGTCATTAAATGTGCCGGCGACGGGCAAGATCACCGCTTCGGTCCCCTGGACTCCGGATGCCAAGGTCGTAACCAAAGGACCCGGCCACTCGTGTATTCGTGTTGAAATTATCCATGCACCCGATCCTAACACGGCAAACAACATGGCTCAGAAAAACCTCAGCATTCAGGAAGCAACGGGATCGAGCGCTTTTACCTTTCGCGCCTGGAATCCTTTGGATGCGCCAAAACGGATCTTCTTCGGCCTGGAAAAAATTTCACTGCCGGAAGGTTGGGATGCCCTTGTTCACCCCAATGAGATATTTGAACTGGATTACTCCGATAGTCTTGAAATGGAGATGGAGATGATCGTCGGGGAAGCCCCAAAAAACAGCAATACCAGAACATCCATCCTTGCGGTAAAACCCATGGGATTTACCGCTGAAACCGGCGATACAGGTACTGTTTTTGTTAAAGGTTATATGAAGGGTTCAACAACTGATTTCGGCGGGATTGTTTGTTCATTGAATGTTAAAGACTCGCGATCACGTGTTTCCCTGACCGACGCTATTGTTGTGGAAAACCAATTGGGTGAAGTGCCGCTCAGGATATCATCAGAACAAAGCCTGCGTGCCGTTCAAACCGTTATCGATTTCGACAGCAACAAGGTGGTTTTTCTGGAAGCCATGCTGGGAGAAGAAATGGAGGGTTTTGTTTTGGAATTTGATCCCTATATGCCCTGTTGCCCATGGTCTGGTGGTGAAACAAACAGGAGTTTATTGGTGATCGTTCACAGTGACGAATTTGTATTACAAGGTGACCGCACTGTCGCCCATTTGATCTTTCAAGCCAAAGGACGGGCGGGAGATGCAACACCGCTTTTTATCAGCCGGGATCCGGAACAATCCTTTATGATAACGGAAGAACAACATCGGCTGTACGGCGACGCCCTCGGTTTTATGGACGGTTCCATTAGGATCGAACCGGATCCGACGGCCGTGGAGCAAAAAGTGAAAACACCGCTTAAATATGCACTGTATCAAAATTATCCAAATCCGTTTAATCCGACGACGAGGATACAGTATGAGTTAGCCGGGCTCTGCGACGTACAACTGAATATTCTGAATTTACTGGGCCAAAAAGTAAGAACGCTTGTCAAAGGCCAACAAAATCCCGGCGTACACTTTACGATCTGGGATGGTAAAAACGACAACGGCGAAATCTTACCCAGCGGCATGTATTTTTATCAAATCCGGGCAGGTGAGTTTGTTCAAACCAATAAAATGATCTTTATTCAGTAAAACTTTAAATAATATCGCTAGCGAAAAAAAAGAAAAACGCAAACAAGGAGAAATATCATGAAATCGTCAATTAAATTCAGACTTTTAACAGGCACATTGATTCTGATGTTTTTGACAGTGCTTGCCGGCGCACAGACGCCGGAACAGCGAGAAAAGGGCGGCTATATACTCATCAAGGCGGCGCCCAGTGGTCCCGATGTCACGACAACTACCACGACGTATGAAAATGTTCCCGATCTGACCTGTTGGTTTTATCAGTACTATCCGTCCCACGTCGTTATCACCGTATCGGCGGAAGCTGAAGTGAGCAGCGGGAAAAGGATGTTCCTGAGAGCGATGGTGGATGGTCACGAGGCCAAGCCCACAAATGTGGTTTTTGCCAACGAAGGCTATACCGGAACTCACTCGTTTAATTTTTCTGCCGATGTAGACGGCGGCTGTCACCATGTGGAAATCCAGTGGTTGGTGGACCCGGGCGGCACGGCTTATCTGGGAGACAGAACGGTTATCGTTGCCACGGCTCCCAACTTTATCAATACGGTTTCCCCGCCCAGCGGGCCGGATGTAACCACCACCAGCGGCAACTTTGAGGATGTGCCCGGTTTATCTCAAACCATCGTTATGCCCGATGACGGGGATGCCGTGATCACCATTACCGGAGAAGCGGAGACGAGCAATAACAAACGGATGTTTCTGCGCGTATTGGTGGACGGGCAACCATGCAGTCCCGGCGATGTGGTGTTTGTTGTCGGCGGATACAAAGGCACACGCAGTTTTACCTTTGTTAAAAACGGTGTCACAAAGGGTTCGCATTCGGCCCAGGTACAATGGATGGTGGATAGCGGCGGAACCGCCTATATGGGTGACCGCTCTTTTACCATCGGCTATTCAAACCTCGATCTTATTGTCCGGGGTATCGGCGGTATTTTATCGGTCAGTGCACCCAGCGGCCCGGATAAAACCACAACCTCTACATCCTGGGTGGACGTACCCGATTTATCCGCCAACATCAAACTGCCCGTAAACGGCAACATCAGTGTATCATTGACGGCGGAAGCCAATGCAACAGCCGGCAAAAGAATGTTCGTCCGCGCTGTCGTGGATGGCCAGCCTCTGGATCCCACGGATGTGGTCTTTGCCCAGGGAGATTTTACCGGTACATGCTGTATGAACTTTGTCTCACCGGCTTTTGGTGACGGCAATTTTCATCAGGTCGGTTTGCAATGGCTGGTCGATGGCGGCGGAACGGCGTACCTGGGCGACCGTAACATGACCGTTAAAACGTCTCCCACACCATGCCCGGATATGACCGATCCATTTAACGGAGTCGCCCCGGTCATCGGCGACCATCCATTACTCGTTATTCTGTGGGACCCGAAACGGCCGACGGATCCGGCACCTTCCAAGGCTGACGTCGAAAATCTCATCTTCGGCGGTAAACCCAGTGTGCGGGATTATTTCATCGAAAACTCGCATAACCTGTTCTTTATGAACAACGCCGGCGTTTTAGGCTGGTATAATGCCGACAAACCACCGGAACATTACTGGGCCGCCAAAGATGAGGGCGATACCGATAAAGACGGCTGGATCAGCGGACACGTCGAAAAGTGGGCGGAAGCGGTGCGTAAGGCTGATCTAACCTTCGACTTTGCCAGCTTTGATAAAAACGGCAACGGCACCCTTGAAACCGACGAGCTGGGCGTGCTGATGGTCATCCCGCAAAACAGTCCTTTCGGCACCGTAAGGGTACCGCTGGGAAGAGAGTATCCCACGGCCGAACCCCTGATTGTGGACGGCGTCGTTATTCCCCTCATTGCCGAGGCATATATCGGTGCACCGCCGGACCTGGACCTGGTCGCACATGAATTGAGCCATCTGTTCTTAAAAATGCCGGATATGTATTTCAATTTCTTTTTCCCCTATGCTGCCGGTGTATATTCTCTGATGGATGCCAATTACGTCGACAACCATCTCGATCCGTTCCACAAGATCCGGCTGGGATGGATTCAGGCTCCCAATATTCTAGAGAGCGGCCTGTATCCGTTTGATGCCGTGGAAAATTCGCATGTCGCCTATATTCTGCACGATCCGGCTCACGGTGCCGGTGAGTACTTTATCGTCGAGAACCGGCATCCGGGGCTTAACTATGACTCGGCGCTCCCGGATGCAGGCTTGGCCGTATGGCATATTATTGAAAATGCGGATATTTACAAAAATCTGCCCGCACCGTCCGGTGTCAGTGTTTCCGACTGGGCCACAATCGGTGCCAACGATTGGGGCCGCAGGGCCATTCGTATGATCCGGCCGGTTTACGGCCCGCCTTTCAACAACGCCAAAGCGCTATGGGACGGTTCCGATCCGGAAACAGGTTACGACCTGTATTTGGATTGGGCGGACGGCAGTCCCAGCGGTTTTGCCATTAAAAACATTTCACCTTCGGGTCCCTATATGGAGGCATTTATCCAGGTACCCTGGGAAACGACAGGCGTCAGCAGTAAAAAACTCGTCTCGTCAGCTCAACCGGCTCATTTCCAGCTGGAACAGAATTACCCCAATCCCTTCAATCCTGAAACGACTTTTTTATTTAAATTGCGGCAGGATTCGCATGTCTGCGTTAAAATATTCAACATGCTGGGACAGGAAGTCGTTACCTTGCTGGACGGAAAACTGTCGGCTGGTAATCACGCGATCCGTTGGAATGCAACGGACCGTAACGGTCAAAACGTGCCCTCCGGGATTTATCTGTACCAGGTTGAAGCAGCCGGCACGAGAGCGGTTAAAAAGATGACGCTGGTGCGGTAAACAGATTTCCCTGCAGGATGTGTGCGTATTCACTAAATTGTATTTTTATACGCACTGCCCTTACTGTAGTAAAAAAAATAGGCTTCCCGTGGGTTCGTAACCTGCGGGAGGTCTGTTTTGGTCTTAACCGGGATTCCTTGATGAAATTATTTCAACTGTTCCAGTTTTTCCACCGCATTTTTATTATTCGGATCCAGCTCAAGAGATCTTTTATAATTTTGAATGGCGGATTCTCTATCACCGTCGATCATATAGGCTTCGCCCAGACTATCGTAAGTGTTCGATGATTGAGGATAGGCGAGTACATTCAGTTTGAATAATTCAATGGCTTCCTTGGTTTTACCGGTTTGCAAATACTGATATCCCAACGTGTTCATTCGTGCTTCACTGAAAGGAATCCATGTACTGTCTTCTTTCCGCTTCTTGTGAAACATTTCAAGAGCTTCCGAAACGCTCTGTTTGTTTAATGTATAAAAAAATTCCGCTCCATTAAAAAAATTAAAAACCTGCTGGTTGAAAAATTCAGGCTGCTCAAGTGGTACTAAATGTCCTGCATTTGGAATAATCGCTTTTTGTGCAAATGGAATACCCGATTCAATAGCACCGGCATGGACGAAAACATCAGGAATATCATATTCTCCAATAACGATCAATGCAGGAACTTTTATTTCGTTTAACGAAACGAGAGCCGGACGTTCCGGCGGCACGGCCAAGCGGTTTTTTGCTAAATCAATATTCTGTGGAAATGTTAGCAATAGCTCCCAGAGATTTTCCTTAACTTGCTTGTTCTGAGGAGCGATTTCATAGGGATCCTCTTTGACAAAATATTGCAGTAACCTTTCCGGATCGGCATAGTCCGAGGCGGTCAAGTGTCCACCCCTGGTCCGGAAATGATCGGAATAACCGAATCCGCTGACCACAGCACCGACCACGATCAGTGATGATACTTTATCCGGATGTTTGAGCGTAAAATCAATAACGAGGCCGCCACCGGCAGACATACCGATCAGAATAGCTTTATCTATTTTAAGAGAAGTAAAAACCTGGTTCAGATCATCAATATTGGAATAATTTTTTTCAGGTTTCGGCGAACGTCCGTATCCGCGGCGGTCGTAGCGCACAACACGGAATTTTTCGGCAAAAACCGGAAACTGGTTATTCCAAACCTCTCCATGAACCAGGCCGTCATGAATGAATATGATCGTTTTTTCACCGTGTCCGGCCGTTTCATAGTATAATTTGCCGTCGGTCACATCGATATAACCTGATTTTATAGAATTCTGTTGGCCTGAAATGATATTTGCAAAAAGGAATAATATGATAATAACCAAATAAATTTTTTTCATTTTTCACCTCGCTTTTTAATATTAAAAATAGCTATAGTGTTTCTATAATTGAAATCTTTTTCCTAATTTATGCCATTATGGTCCAGGAATCAATACGACATATTTCCCCCGTATTCGCATCGATGACAACAACTTTGCCACTTGCGGTATAACCTTCACCTGAACCGGATTCACTCAATGTATTTGAAACCGTCCATACAAAAGTTTGCAGATCTCCGGCAAACCAGTGAAAACTTGTTTTCCATTCTTTGATACCGTCTTCCAAACCAGCTTCTTTAGCGATAAGGATTGCTCGATCCTCATCAATTGGGAATTGACACTCGATAGGTTGACTGATACAATCCGGAATTCCAAGGCCATTTTCCGGTGTCAATATAAAACCTGTTGTGTCCGTTTCAAAAGAAATGGATTCATTCACAAAGGGTCTGTCTTTTATTTTAAAGGAATAAACAATTAAAAAACGGGGCTCTTTTTGAACATCCGGACAAGAAGAGGTATGGAGATAACAATATAGAGACGGAAAGCAGTATTGCGAGTGTTCTAAATCAAGAGAGATGTTATGATCAAAAAATTCCTGTCCGACCCGTGAAATGAAAAATTGATTTGATTTATCGATTATTAAATTTGAAATTTGTCTCGCAAAAAAGAATCCGGCAATTATTTCTTTTTCTCCGCCGTTTGATTGGATAGAAAACTGATCGATTCTGTCACCGGAAAAATTAAAAGAATTAACTTTAAAAAAAACGGTGTCAACTTTATCTGTCGTCACACCGATTGAATCAAAAACTGTTAGCCAGGATGGCAATTTAGAAATATTCCAGTTTAGAGTGCTGTCACCTACGTTTGAAATTTCTAACGTGTTTTCTAATTGGTCTTTAGTAAACTCAAAACAACACGTGTTAATAAATAATGTCGGAGGGTTATCAGATTGATCGGCATTATCAGGAATATTAGAGTTATCGGGAACAACAGGAGTTTTCTGATTGCAATTTTGAAAAAGAACAGCTGATAGAATCATAAAAATTTTCAACACCAATTTTGTATTCATTTTAGCTCTACCTGTATTGTTAAACATAACGTTTGTCTCAATTATGCTTTCGGGATTGAAATGTGTGGAGTGGATACGTTAATTGAAGATAATTATTAGCGCTCTCATTGAGGTTCCGTCTGGTTCACTTTTTCATTTATTCTTTTAAGAAAATCAAATATCTCTTTCTCTTTTTCCTTAAATCTTTTATCTTGTTTTGATATTTCATTTTTATTGTCGTCAAGCCATCGGAAAAGCTTTTTGTTAAAAAAATAAAATCTGTCTTCAAAAATCTTGGTTTTATCCGGATCGTACGGTTCTGATCCGAGTTCCTCCGCCGTTTGGCCCGTCATAAAGAACGGCACATTATATTGCTGTAATTCCGAAAACTTGAAAATTAACGTGTCATTTTTAAAATAGTATTCTTCATGCTTTTTCCCCATTTCCCCAAAATGATCTGCAAAAATTAACCTGGTGGAAGAATTCTTGTCTTTATAAATGTTAATTTGACTGCCTTCTGTCGAGAGGCCATCAATCACAACACTGTCTTTGGACAAGTCGGTCAGTATATTTTTTATATCATCATATTCTTTCCTGATATCCTGTATAATTTGGTTTTCCTGGCCAAATAACGAGGAAACCAAGAGTAAAAGAAAAAAAATCGGAAAATCCTTTTGCATTATTTATTCCTTTTTAAATTGAAGATTCTTCAATATTGGGCTAAAATAATGATAAACCAGATTTTAGCGGCACACAAACCATTAAATCAGAGAAATACATCTCATTATAGGTATAAAAGAACTAAAACTAAAACCATCAACGACGGGGTAAGGCTAGGAGTCCTTTGAATGATAAAACCATCTATCCCGAATTCAGTACCTTCTGCAAACGATAAAGACAGGA
>JAFGEC010000635.1 GCA_016931775.1 Candidatus Zhuqueibacterota bacterium
ATCAACTGTTTCATCGATGTAAATAAAAGTCGATATTGAAAAATCTCCCAATGTGCCAATGACTTGACCCATTGCTTGTCCCAAATCCAGGTAACCATCGGCAGAGCCAAGACTGAGAACGGAAAAATTTCCATACTTTAGAACTTTCGCACCATTTTCCAATATTGCCGTATAATTGCCGTAATCGTCCATAACCTGACTGCTGTCGGAGGTGAGATTCTTGAACGTAAACTGCGCTTTTAAACTGCCATCCGCCTGTCCATATAAATCCACAGTGCAGATAATAAATGTGCAGACAAGGAAAATATTTTGAATTTTCCATTTTTTCATGGTATTGACTCCAATTATTAAAGTTTATGTTCGCTCATATCGCGGATTACATGCAGCTATAAGCCGTCACGTGCATACGGCTTTTTCGATCATCATTTGTAGAGGCGGTAGTACTTGAAGGGCTTCGGCCAGTCCTCCCGCGGTTTAAACGCCACCGCCACTTCCTGATTGTCAAGTGCCGACTCGGTGAGTACCACATGATCCTCAAACTCTTTTGCCTTCTCGAACTCTTTGTCATTTACCTTGCACACCGCCTTATAGAATGGCCCCGACAACCACTCCGTAACTTCGGGGGTGTCCCTGAACTTGAGATAGCAGGCGAGAGATGCGTGAGCTGCGGCCAGCATCGCGAAGCCGGCCGGCACCGACTCCCGGATCAGGATGTACATCTTCATTTTCTTCTCCCGTATAAAACACGTTAAAAATAAATGTACTCGGAATATGTGAGTAACAGGGGGGACTTTTATAGGTGCGACGCATCGTTGAATGATATTTAGCCTATATTTTGAATATCTAACCCACCCAAAACGGAGATGCGTCGCACCGTCCCCACCCAAAAGTGACATATTACATGTACTTTGGGTGTAAAAAGCCCGTTGGATTTTCCCCCTTGATTTCCATTTATGCGGCCTTTTTTCCTGTGTAAAATAATACAGAAATAAGTTGATGATGTCAAGATAAAACGAACCTGATGTGTAAACCCTAATTTACGGAAGGGAGCTGTAAACAACGGGATCTGTTGAAGGATCGTTTGAACAATATATATCATCACCGACGGGGTTTTATTGTGGTTTTCATTATATAAACAAGCCGTTCACAATACTTGTCTATTTGTCCGGCTAAATACCAGGGCAAATTACATAACAAATACTCTTTACCTTTAATTGTTTTCGTTTTTTCTATTTGAACCGGACCATCATAAAGCCGAATCGCCAGGGCATACGGCGATTCATCGATAAACTGAAACAGTGAGCGAAGACGGCCCATCGCTCCCGATTTCACTTCTATAGGAATAATTTTATTCTGATGTAAAAAAATAAAATCCATTTCGGCATTGGACTGTTTCTTATCCCTGATCCAAAAGTTTAAATGCCATAAAGGTGAAAATGATACCGTTAGAATTTCCTGGCCGATAACCTGTTCAAGAATACGGCCTTTATACAGGGAGGAAATGTCCTGGGAAAGAAGAATTTCGCTCTGAATGCCGGAAAAATAGTTCACTAATCCGCTATCTAAAAAAAAGAGTTTCGGTGCCTTTTTCCTGTCAGGTAAGATGGGTGGAATATGTCCGGTAAAAGGGTAAACCAAATGCAACAGTAATGCTTTTTCCAATGACCTAAGCGCCTCACCAACGTCTCTGGAACGGTACGGACTATTTCCAAAACCTTCAAATTTGATTCGCATTCCAGCCTGTACAAAAATGGAATCCATTATATTACGGATAAGATGGATCTGCGTTGCGTTGCCGGCGTATTTTTCAACATCATCTTTGTAGGATACAATCAGACTTTCGTAAACAGGATTGATCTGAGTAATGTCCTGATTTTTACAGTATTCAAAAACTGCTTCCGGCATTCCACCCACAAGCAAATATTTGACGAACAATTTTCTTAGAGCAAGATGTGCAGAATAAGGACAAGGAAACGTTTCCAATGCGTGAAGGGCCTCATTTTCGTCAAGTGCTGATAAAAATTCTGCGAATGAAAGGGGGCGCATAACTAAATATTCTACTCGGCCGACCGGAAAATTTATATTTTTACTTATTGCCGCCTCAAGTAACGATCCTGCCGCAATAACGAAAATATCCGGACTTTTTTCATAAAAATAACGTAAAAGTTGGATGGCCCGCGGATTATTTTGGATTTCATCGATAAAAATGAGTGTCTGTCGTTGTCGTTGTTTGTTTTTTATCAGAAAAATAGACATGAGCAAATCGTCGAAAGGCAATGGCGCATCAAAAATCTCCTTGTCCTCCAGGAGCTCAAGATTCAGGTAAATATATTGGTCAAAATTTTTGGAAAAATTATTAATGATTGTTGTCTTGCCTACCTGTCTGGCACCACGGATGATGAGTGGTTTTCGATTGTCCTTTTTTTCCCATTCAATGAGTTTTGTGGTAACGGTACGGTTAATCATAAAGTCAGCCTTAAAATTGCCTTATTTTGTAACAAAGTCAGGGTAAATATGTACAATATTTGTATTAAAGTCAATCTAATTTTGTAATTTTTGGTACAATCAGACAGTCTGGAATACTCTGATGGTTATGTGCAGGGATAAAATTTTCATGAGCCTTCAAATTCGCATTTTAATTGCAAATCTGCTTGTTAGTTCTATTAACTTTTTGTATTTTAACGACATGAAAATATTTTTGAACAGGACACTTGAAAATCCGCTGAATAAAAGGCTTTTGATGAAAATTTCCCCAATTATAATTGCTGCCACTCTGATCGGTTTCTCTTTCCCGTTATCCGCTCTCGAAATGAACACACTTACCTGTAACGGAGAAAAAAATCCGCTGGGAATCGACCGGCCACCGGCGCTCTCATGGATTCTTCAATCCAGCGAATATGGACAGTGCCAGACGGCCTACCGGTTACAGATTTCGTCTTCACCCGATGGTTTAAAAAATGAAAGAGCGGATGTGTTTGACTCCGGCAAGAAAGTGACGTCCCAGTCGATTTTCGTCAAACCGGACATCAAGCTGAAATCCGGCGTCCGGTATTATTGGCGTGTCTGCGTGTGGGACCGGGAAGAGCAGGTTTCCGGATGGAGTGAACCTGCCTGGTTCGAAACGGGTTTGTTACACAGATCGGACTGGCAGGCCGGCTGGATGAGTACACCGCCGCTGTTCGACTGGCAGGTTGTCGACGCCCGGCGCAAACAAATCCCAAAAGACGCACCGCCCGAATTGCCTGAGCCGGCACCCCTGTTTCGCAAAGAATTTTTTGTCGGCAAAGATATCCGGAACGCACGCGCTTATATTTGCGGACTCGGTTATCACGAGCTTTATATCAATGGCGAAAAGGCCGGCGATTTTCTCCTCGATCCGGCGTTCACGCGCTATGATAAACGCGCACTGTATGTGACCCACGATGTGACCGAGCTGCTGCAAAAAGGCGGCAACGCAGTCGGTGTGATGCTGGGCAACGGCTGGTATAATCTCTCGTCCCGCGGTGTGTGGGGATTTGATTATGCGGCGTGGCGCGACCGGCCGGCCGTCATCTGTCAAATCAAAATCGACTTTACGGATGGTTCGGATACCACCATCGTGAGCGACCGGTCCTGGACGTGCGCACCGGGACCCATCATATTTAACAGTATCCGGCAGGGTGAATGGTACGATGCGCGGCGGGAATATCCGGGCTGGAATACCGCCGGTTTTAATGATGCCGGCTGGTTTCCGGTACGGGGCGTACGCGGCCCCGAGGGCATGTTGAGCGCACAGAATAATCCATCCGTAAAAATCCACCAGTCTTTCAAATCCAAAACCATCACCCGAATCGATACGGAACATTACCTCGTTGATTTCGGCCAGAACATGGCCGGTTTTGTCGAACTGGATGCTACCGGCGATGCCGGCCGGGAAGTGAGGCTGGTTTATGCCGAAAAGATCAAAGACGGTCGCGCCGATCAATCGAATATCGATGGGCTCGTGGCGAGCAAGCCGTTTCAAACGGACCGCTATATTTTCAAGGGTGAAGGACGGGAAAAATGGCACGCCCGGTTCACTTATCACGGGTTTCAATATGTGGAAGTGTCAGGCTTTCCAGGCCGGCTCACAGAAGAAAATCTCACCGCGCATGCGATCAGCACGGGATTCGAACAGCACGGCTCTTTTAAGTGTTCCAACCAGTTGATCAATCAAATCCAGCACAATACACTGTGGTCGTACCGTAACAATTTTGTCGGCTACCCGACCGATTGTCCGCAGCGCGAAAAGAACGGCTGGACCGGTGATGCCCAGCTTGCCGCCGAGGCCGGACTGTATAATTTTTCCTCCCTGTCCGCTTACAAAAAATGGATGCAGGATATTGCCGACGAACAGCGGCCCTCCGGTGAAATCGCCGCCATTATTCCGACCGCCGGGTGGGGTTATTACTGGGGAAACGGCCCGGCATGGGACAGCGCATTTATTCTGATTCCCTGGTATCTGTATTTGTACACCGGCGATCTTTCAGCCATCGCGGATTTTTACGATCAAATGAAACGCTACGTCGATTTTCTCACCCGGGAAAAAGCAGAAAACGGCATCGTATCGTGGGGACTCGGCGACTGGGTGTTCGAAAAGACCGAAACACCGGCGGCGATCACATCCACGGCCTATTATTATGTGGATGCACAGCTGATCTCCTGTTTTGCAAAGCTGCTGGATAAAACCGAGGATGCCGAAAAATATGCAGACCTGGCGGCATCCATTCGGAAAACTTTTTTGTCGGCTTTTGTCAATACTGAAACCGGATCGGTGGGCAATAATTCGCAAACCGCCCTGGGCTGTGCGCTTTTCCAGATGATGATTAACGATAACCAGCGGGATATATTTGTCCGCACATTGCTGGAAAAGATACGTGCCAATGACGGCAAACTCGACTTTGGCATTCTCGGCGCCAAGTATGTGTTGAATGCGCTTGCGAACAGCGGTCATGCGGATGCGGCGTACCGGCTTGTTTATCACACCGGTTATCCCGGCTGGGGCCACTGGATCCAACAGGGTGCGACGACCTTGTGGGAGGACTGGAAGGGCGCCTCGTCGCGCAACCACATCATGTTCGGAGATGTGAGCGCGTGGTTTTATAAAAACCTCGGCGGTATCGAGCCGGATCCGGAAAATCCCGGATTTAAACATTTTTATATTCAGCCGTTTTTTCCGGAGGATATGGAATGGGCGGAGGCAAAGGTCCAGTCACCTTACGGAACGATCAGGAGTCAATGGCGGCGTGACGGTGGGACGGTTGTCCTGGATATCACCGTACCTGCGAACAGTTCTGCGACGGTACGATTACAAGCAAAGGACGAAAAAAATGTGGTTATCAACGAAAAGGGCAAAGCACATACGAAATTAATAGATTCCGGCGCCGGGATAATGACTTTTCATGTTGAGCCGGGTGAGTATTGTTTTCAAATAAAGAGCCGGTGAAAATTGCCATTTTATGGGTCATTTTATGAACGGAGGCTAAAATGACGAAAAAACAAATTAAAATTTTTGTTATTGTATATTTATTTGGATCGTTTTTGCTGTGGGCGGGTGACAACAAAGATTGGCCGTGTTTTCATGGCAGCGATCGCAAAAACCTGTCGCGCGATACCGGACTTTTGACAACCTGGCCCGAGAAAGGGCCGGAATTGCTCTGGGTTGCAGGCGGCCTCGGACAAGGTTACAGCTCGGTCGCCGTTGCCGGAGATCGTATCTTTACTGCCGGTAAAATCGACAAGGAAACCCATGTGGTCGCCATCAGTTATGATGGTGATATCCTGTGGCAAAGAGCGGCAGGAGAATCCTGGCAGGCATCGGAGCGGCAGCGCTGGGCAATTACCTATGCCGGTTCACGCGCCACACCGACCATAGATGACGGCACCGTTTACTTTTTATCGGAACTGGGGCACCTTATTGCCCTCGATGCGGAAAGCGGCGAGCAGCGCTGGGCCCTGAACTGTGCCGACACCTTCGAGGCGGAGAAACCCGAGTACGGCTACAGCGAGTCGGTCCTTGTTGAAGGGGACCGTCTGTTTTGTTGTCCGGCCGGACGAAAAGCGTATATGGTCGCACTCGATAAAAATACAGGCGATTTACTCTGGGCCAATACAGAGATCGATGATCCCGTCGGCAACAGTTCCCCGGTTTCGGCCGATATAGATGGGATCCGGCAGATGATCAGTCTGTCGGCCTCAACAATTTTTGCCGTGGCGCCCAAAGATGGAAAACTGCTCTGGAAATATCCCTTTGCCAACAACCGGACCAATAATTGTACTGACGTTATTGTTTATAACGGATTGGTCTATGCATCGACCGGCTATGGTAAAGGCAGTGTGCTGCTACGGCCGGAGCGAGCGCCGGAAGGCACCTTCAAGGTGAATGTCGTCTGGGAAAGTGAGCTTTTGGATAACCATCACGGCGGCGTGGTTCTGGTGGACGGTTTCCTGTACGGCGCCGGTCATGAGGCGAAAGGCTGGACCTGTCTGGACTTCCTGACCGGAAGTAAGAAATGGCAGACACCGGGCAAAGGATCTCTCACATACGCGGATGACCACCTGTACTGCCTCGACGAGAGGGGAAAAATGCTGCTTGTTAAAGCGGATGCTAAAGAGAGTCAAATCGCACAATTTGATGTGCCAAAAGGCGGCAGCGGGGCGTATTGGGCCCATCCCGTGGTCTGCGGCGGACGTCTGTATATCAGGCACTCGGATCAATTGTATGTCTATGACGTGAGAAAAAAATCTGCGCCATGAGGTTCCGATGGTGAAGGCAACAGTTTTCAGAGGGGGAAACCATAAATTCGATTACCTCCCACAAGTGAGGGATATATTTTTGTAAAAAATTTGTTTACACAAAGGAAAAAATACGTATCCGATCACAGGGTATTAAAAAATATTGTTCTTTGAAAAATTTCACTTGCGCCTATCGCAAAAATTTCATATATTTCCTTTGCA
>JAFGEC010000636.1 GCA_016931775.1 Candidatus Zhuqueibacterota bacterium
AATACTCACAGGTATAGTTGACGGGTAGTTGTCTTTTGACCAGTCCCCTTCTATATCAAATCCTGCAAAATAATTGACAATCAACCGGATGAACAGGATTATATTAATAAAAGTCTATCAATTAAAAAGTCATGAACCACCAGAAGTCAAAGTCAATAATTTCGTTTTTTTTCATCCTGTCAATCCTGTTCATCCCGTCAACAATACACTGCGATAATATCACACCAAAAACATCTGTAACATATTGCCATAAATAATGACAGGAGTACGTCATGTTTCGTTCAATAGCCCTATTCACATTTATAATTTATATATTACACTTCACCCTCCTTCCGGCGCAAAATTTTGACCGGGGATTTGAATTCTACCTCCCCCACGATGACACAACCAGTCAAAAATTCTTACCGCAATTCAAAATCGATCCCATAGAACCGGAAAATTTCGTGCACATTCAAGACGGACACTTTGCCGTCAAGGGTGAACGGATCCGGTTTTTTGGCACCAATTCCGTCGCCGAAGGAGCCTTTCCCGATTTGTCCAAATCCGATTTTGTGGCGGGACGGCTGCGCAAAATGGGATTTAATCTGATCCGGTTCCACCACCTGGATAACGGCTGGAGCAGCCAAAGCCTGTTTGAATGGGATCAGGACACCCGGCACCTGAATCCTGCAACTCTGGACCGGTTGGAAAAGTATATTTATGAGCTTAAACGCAACGGTATCTATATCAATATGAATCTGCATGTCAGCCGGACATTTAAAGCCCAGGACGGCGTAACGGCAGCGGATTCCATTTTGAATTTCGGTAAAGGCGTCACGTACTTTGACCGAAAACTGATTGATCTGCAAAAAGAATATGCGGAACAACTTCTCACCCACGTTAATCCTTACACAAAGCTGGGGCTAAAAGACGACCCGGTTATGGCGATGGTTGAAATAACGAATGAAAACTCGCTGTACCGCATGTGGCGCAGCGGTGCTGTGAGATGGCAGGGCAACGGGGGTGATTTCCCCAATTATCATGTTCATTTGCTGGATTCATTGTGGACAGATTATCTCCGGTCCCGCTATACCGACACGGAGGCATTAAAAACCGCCTGGAATCAGGGCATCCGTCCTGCCGGTGCCGACGAGCAGGTTAAGGACGGCGGATTTGAAAACGATCCCATCACCCGGAACTGGGTGCTGGAGCAGCACGAAACCGCAAAAGCGGTCATGAGCATCGATGAGACCAATCCTTATGAGGGATCCCGGTGCGCCCATGTTTATGTCACCAATTCCGACGGCACCGGCTGGCATATTCAGTGGAAACAGGTCAATATCAAGATCGTTCAAGATTCCCTATCGACGGTGTCTTTTGCGGGCCGGGCGGACGGCAGCAGAAATATCAGTGTCGCCATTCAGAAGGACAGCAGTCCATGGACGGTTTTTTACAGCGCCTCCTTCGGCCTCAATACCCAATGGCAGGAATTTCAATTCAGCTTTCGCGCCCCGGCAACAAATACGGACACCCGCCTCTCCTTTTCATTGGGCGAAGCAGCGGGAAATTACTGGTTTGACGACATCCATCTGGGGACCAGCGCCATACAGGGCCTGGTCGAAGGAGAAAGCCTGGAAAACGGCACAATCCGCCGCATCGATTACTCGGAATGTGTCAATTTTTCCGATAACCGTGTACGCGATATCAGCCGTTTTTACCATAAACTGCAACAGGATTATTTTACCGAAATGTCGGATTTTCTGATTCAACTCGGTGTGCGTGTGCCTATAACCGGTACCAACTGGAATGTGGGACCGGGAGACATGGTTTTGCAATCACAATTGGATTACATCGACAACCACTCCTATTGGGACCATCCCTCCTTTCCGAATCAACCATGGTCGTCAACGGACTGGACCATTAACAATACACCTATGGTTAAGGACGATGCCGGGGGGACCATAGCCGGTCTTTTCAGCAAGGCGCCGCATGTCGGCAAACCCATGACGGTCAGTGAATACAATCATCCGTTTCCCAACCGGTATCAATCGGAAGGCGTGCTGTTTATCACCGGATATTCGGCGTTCCACGACACCGACGGTCCCATGTTTTTCGATTACGGCGGTTCACAAAATAACTGGGATACCGACAGGGTCGACGGATATTTTGGTATTCACCGTAACACGGCCATGATGTGCCTGATACCGTCCTGCGCCCACGCTTTTCGAACCGGCACAATCTCACCCGCCGAACAAACCATAGAGATATCTTACAGCACCGACGATCTTTTGCTTCTGCCCAAAAAGGACAATATGCACTGGACCGGGCCGCAACTGTACAGCGATAAAATCGCCCTGCAACATGCGGTCCGCAACAAAAGTTATGACAGTCCTGCAGGATTCGACGAAACCCAGTTGCCGCCCGAACCCGTCAATCCTTACGCCAGCGATACAGGTGAAATCATCTGGAACAGCGACGGCCTGTTACAGGTGGCGGCGCCGCAGTTTATCGGTTTGACCGGTTTTTTACAGGATTTCACCGGCCATTGGACCGGTCTTCTCACCCTGCGAGAGGCGACGGATTTTGCCACATTAACCTGGATATCGCTGACTGAGGACAAACTGCAGGATTCCCCGCGTTCCCTGATCACCCTGAGCACAAAAATTCAAAACAACGGAATGGTTTGGGACGGCACGACCACGGTGCATGACAGGTGGGGATCCGAACCCACTGAAATGTGCGCGGTAAGGATCAAGCTTTTGCTATTTCTCCACGCCGATTCCATTCGCATTTACCCACTGGATGAAACCGGGGCTACCACATCGATGAGCCGGCTCCTTACGCCGGTATCCAACAATTATTTTGAAATCGTCCTGGACCAGAACGAGGAAAAAACGGTCTGGTGGGGAATCGAAAAATTTGGTGAGGGAACCGGAGTGAATCAACCTTCGCCGGATTCTGAACAGCCGTTCAAATGGGCGCTGGAACGGAATTATCCCAATCCGTTCAATGCCGGGACGAAAATACCATATACGGCCGGTTCTGACGGCCGCGTCACGATTTCAGTTTTTAACATTCAGGGCCGGGAGGTGCGCTGTCTGGTCAACCAAAGAACAACAAAAGGCAAATACCTGGTCACATGGGACGGCAGAGACCGGACCGGGTGGGTTGTGCCGTCCGGTGTATATTTTATTAAAATGAAGGCCGGTGATATGGCATGGGTTCAAAAGGTCGTTTTCGTAAAATAGCGACGACAGGATTGCACCTTACAATTATATTAAAGTCATTATTTGGCTGAATTTGACGGGATCAATCCCGTATTTCGCATAGCCGTCAACTTAAATGAGTACTATGATATATTTGATGAAATTTCTTTTTTCCGGATACTATATCGTTAGATTGATTCGGTAGTGAAACGTTAGGCACCAAATCCAATTAAGGAGAATGACCAAGACAATAATTCTTAACACTTTTGGACCTCCATTATAAAACTTGCACCATTAAGCATTTGTTTATAAATTAATTATGCCAGTCTAACCGGATCAACAGGATGAACAGGATATGCGTAACACTGATCCTTATTTCGGATTGTTTTTCCGACTGAACCATCATTTTGATCCTGTTGATCCCGCTATGCTGGATTGATCCGGTCAAAATAAAAACATTATTAAAAAAGAGCTCCGATATTTCATAACGAGAAGATCTGTAAGTTAATAGATTTCAACAGGTGTTCGTTTTATGCTGAAGGTTATGCGAATTGCAGGATCGTCAGTATAAATAACGAAACGGATATACAAATGATACAAAAGTTCATCTTAACGACCTTTTTCTGGCTTGCTGTGGCCACGAATACACTTGCTTTAAACATTCATGAATCCGGCGCAGAAAAAAGTGAAATCCCACTTTTAATCGACAGAGCCAAGTTATCAGCCGAAATGCAGCCGTTGGATTTCTCACATCCCTATCTCCCATCCAAATCGATCAAGGACTATTTCGAGTATTATGACCTGAACATCGAAAATGTACAGCACTTTTGTGGAACTTTTGAATCCTGTGGATACCGCCTTGTTTCGCATGTTTTTATTCCGGACTCGGCAATCGGCACCGTTGTTGTCATGCATGGCTACTACGATCACGCCGGAATAATGAGTAATTTAATACACTTTTGCACAGATCTCGGATACGCCGTTGCCATATATGACTTGCCGGGTCATGGCCTGTCATCGGGTTCCAGGTTTGAGATCGATGATTTTCGGACATATGCATTGATATTGGAAAATTTTGTAAAAACAATCATTAAAACATGTCCCCAGCCATTGCACTTTATAGGGCAAAGTACGGGATGTTCAATTGCTTTTGAACATTTACACACCGGCCACAACGATTATTTCGATAAAGTCATCTTTTTGGCTCCATTGGTCCGCAGCGCCTACTGGGGATTGTCAAAATTCAGCTATTATCTGTCAAAGGATTTTATGAACTACTTTCCCAGAAAACATCGCCGTAATTCATCGGACAGGGATTTTTTAATTTTTTCCAAAACCGATCCGCTGCAGCAGGAAAAAATCTTTCCATTTCAATTTTTAAAAGCACTTATTTCCTGGAACAGCCGGATTACAAGCTATGAAAAGTTATCAAGACCGCTGTACATTATCCAGGGAAAAAAGGATGTGATTGTGAACTGGAGATATAATTTAAAATTCCTGAACAAAAAAATTGATCCTGTGATAGTTGTTCGGCTCGATGGGGCCAATCATCATTTAACCAATGAGCATGAAGTGATAAGGCAAAGGGTTTTCGAAACGATCGAGAAAATTTTAATTTCACAATGATTTTATTCGCAATCGATTCGTGCCAATCTGTGGTTCTTTTAAAATATAAAAAAATCAACGGAACAAATAATCGAGATCACGGAAGTTGCAGTTGCAATGTGTGAATAAAGTTTCGCGAAGATTCTAAATGAACGCATCACAAGCTATCTTGACCTGGCCGTTGGGAATCCCGTAAGAAATACAGTGCAGGTACTTACCGATAGTAGTGATGAAAAGTATAAGCTGAGATATTATCGCCCAAAGCGATAGTTTAACAATGAAAGAGTATCTCTCAAAAGCTCTATAAGTTTTTTGTGGTGGCTGTCCAAAAAGTACTGAACAGATAAAGTGCAAATTCATAAAGCACTCATTATGAAAAATTTTCGCAGCACCAACATATTCCGCCTCGGCGGGATTACATTTTGGATAGACACTAAGTTCGCTTATAAGAGGACTACATTAAGAGCAACTTGCTCGTTTGCACAAACGGTTTAACTTCTTCGGATTGTGCCACAAGCTGAGCAAAATTTCACGACTTATATTTGAGGTATCGGGAATAGATAATGCCAAGGCTTTTGCACGAGCAATATTCTTCTTCAATTCATATTTCATCTGCCACCGTACTGCTTCGTGCTTCGCCGCAGTATGCACTTTTTTATCACTGAATATTGCTACAAGCCTATTTTGCTTCTATGCTAACATGCCTAATTGATCTGCAATTTTCATAAGCAGAAATAACGCTTCTCCTGCCCGGTTTCCGGTCCTATTTTCATCAAATGCCTGCTCGGCAAGCTCTTCTGCTTTTAAATACTCTTCATCCACATACGCCCACCACGCCTGAGCAAGTACATCTTGCGACGATTTTTGCAATGGCCAGCTTGGGCCAATTGGGGTTGGCGGACATGTTGGGTAACCCGGATTCGTTTCTACCGGTCCAATATTGGAAGGCACACCTCCCCAGCAATTATTGGTGGCGTTAAGTAGCTGACCTTGATTTTCAATATTTGCACGATAAGAATGTTCTATTACGTTAGCATCATAATTATAACCGGGATAACCTCCTAAAATCCACACTGACCTACCCCATGAACCAGCATATCTCGCCTTTATAACGTTACGACCATAATTATAATAATTAAACAGGGTAGTGGCCTCGCCCATATTTTTATGCCCTGATGTAGCTGCGCCGTATAATTGACTTCTGAAAACGTTACCTCTAGCAGAACCTATGGAGTATACATCGGCTTCAGTTCCGCCTTGAATATAGCAATCGCCAATTTCAGGATTACCACTTTCATATATTTAAATACCGGCACTCGAGCCGCTTATGTAATTATTTTCAATTCTAACATATTTGCTTCCTCCGATAAGAATACCATACATATATATATCCGAACAAAACCTCTTTTATTATTCGACATGCGCTATTGTTGCATGGCATCCAGTCGTAACAGATGATGCCAATCCTTACAGTATGCCCGAGCGAGAACAAAAATAAATTATTTAAACCAAATTTTAGATAATCCACATTAGTAAAGAATACCGTTAATGATATTTTCGTGCGCAACTGGATGCCCGTTTGATGCGCAAAATAAAAAATGCACCCGACCGAAACTCGGAACTTTTTTGGCTTTTTTAGAACTGGATTTGTCAGATATTAGTATCCTCGCTTGAAGATAGTGCGTTTTGTTTCGGCCGGTGATTGAAATGAACCGCGAATTTTTTTATTGATTATAACTCATAAATTCAAGTTCGTTTTTATCAATTTATCTTGAAAAATCTGATTGACAATAGATAATAAAGTATATATATTCTAGACAGACTAGATGTAAATATGAGGTGTGATATGTTAAACAATTTATGGCAATTACAAGATGCTAAAAATAGATTTAGCAATTTAGTGGAAAAAGCTAAAAATATCGGTCCGCAGATAGTAACAAAACACGG
>JAFGEC010000637.1 GCA_016931775.1 Candidatus Zhuqueibacterota bacterium
ACCATACCGATATTATTGTAACTATTCGCAACGTCGATTGAAAATTCTCCTAAAGCTTTGACACGAACGTCCAGGGCAATCTCAAAATATTCTCTGGCGTGATTAAAATCCAATTCCAGATAATAAACCACACCGATTTCGTTATAAACCGCTGCTGTATATGGGTGTATTTCACCCAGATGAAGGATTGAAAATTCCAGTAATTGAGCAAGCACTTCGTGTGCCTGCTCGAACAGCCTTTTTTTTTCCAGAAACTTGACTTTGGCTCTCGCTGCATTAATATAACCCTTGAAAATGTGGTCTTCCGGGTTCGATTCAACCAGATGGAGGTATCGTTCCAAGGCTTGATCAAAATAAATACAAGAACTGTCTACATATCCGGCTTTTAGAAGCGCCCTACCATTTTCAAAAATCTGACGGGTCTCAACGGAATCGATTTCTATCGATGACGATAAAACAGGCAATGACTGGAAACAAAGTATTAAAAATAAAAAGCAATTCTTCATAAAAAGACAGCCTCCCTAATTGACTTGTCATTTTCTCATAAGCGTCCGGCTCCCCACAGGTTTCCCTTTGCTAAAGATAAGATTTTATAATAAATTATAAAAGTATTTTTTCAATCAATTGTTGTTTCACATCAAATATATTTTATATTAAAGAGATCACTGTGGTTAAATCGACATCACGAGGTATTGAAAGGAACATTTTATGTCTGTTAAAGTGCTTTTATTTGACCTGGGCGGAGTACTGGTGGGTTATGACGGTATATCACCTCTTGTAAACCTGACACATGGAGCGTTAACAAAGGACGATGCGCAGTCATTTTGGGAACGGTCGTTTTGGATGGAACACTATGAAACCGGCAAGTGTTCGACGGAAGAATTTTTAAAGGGAATTGCAAAAGAATTGAATATTCAAATACCACCGGCCCGGCTTTTAAAAGAATTTGAATCCTGGGAATTGGGCCCCTTTGAGGGTTCATTGGAATTGCTGGATCAGTTACGTCAAATCTATCCAATCGGTTGCTTAAGCAACAACAATCCGATCCACTGGGGATATCTGGATAAAAATTTTGCCCTGGGTGAAAAATTTCAGCACTGTTTCCTTTCATACCGTATCGGTTTCGTAAAACCCAATAAAGAGATATATTTGCACGTCATCGATAAATTAAATATAAAACCACAGAATATACATTTTTTCGATGACAAACCGGCGAATGTCGATGGTGCGCGGGCGGTGGGGATATCGGCATATTGTGTAAACGGAGTAGATGAGACGAAACAAAAATTGAATGAACTATTTTTTTCTTTCTGAAATAATTAAAAACTCTCATATTCATACTGTGCGAGTTTCAACAAAGAAACACCCTGCCTCGGCAATTCGAATTGAAGCAGGACGGTGCCGCTGTGCGGTGTTATCCACTCCGGTGAAGTGAAGAGCATCAATTGTCCCGCGTTTTCCAGTTCCGCATACTGCTGGGGTGTAGGAGACTGCGGCGAACCCATTTTTTTCCAGACTTCATAAGAGTTGCTGTGATCCCGGTCAACCCGGTAGTGATGCACCAAAACCCGTTGTGCGTCGAGACCACTTACCGTAACCTCAACCGGCGCAACAGGTCCCGGGATGTTGTCATCATGATAGTGCCACATCATCACAGTCGTGGTGCCGTCATCTGTCGCTGCCAGAGCACCGACATCGGGTTTTGCTCCTCGAACACTGCCGTCGCGCACCGCAGTAAAATCATAGGCAAAATCGCCACCGACCTTTACCCTGTTACCGCTCATCATCCCGAACATTCGAAATATATTCAGAACAGGCTTGTCGACACCGTTCGTCGCCAGATCACGATAGCCGTTAAACCAGGGCTGGTTTTCGAATTCGAACGCCCACGTCACCGCGCCTTTAAAATTAACACCAAAATGGTCTGCCAATGCGTATTTGCGGCTAAAAGCTGCTGCCGTATAGCTTGAATACATTGTGCCGTTACGATAAGCATTTTCCGGATGTTCTTTCATAGAGCAGGCTGCACATCCCTCCGGGTCAGATTCACCGATGATGATAGGCAGATGCTTCAACTCGGAGTATTCAGCAACGATTTCAAAACCTTTTGAAATATCGCGAAGCTGGGTACCAAGATTCATCTGAATGTGACCATCGACGATTTTCGGACTGCCCTTTGCATGAAAACCGATATAATCAAGTGGGGATCCGGTTTCACCGGTGCAATAATTTATCCCGTTCAGGCAGTGATCTAAAAATTGTCTCAGGAATTTTTCAGAGACATCCCAGTTAGGACCGGTGACATGTGGGCCGCCCACTTTTGCGGCCGGCAACGCTCTTTTAACGGCATCCGCAGTAAAATCATATAATTTCAAATACTCTTCGGTTGTACCCCGCCAATAGCCGATGTTGGGTTCATTCCATAGTTCCCATAACCAGGTTTCAACCTCGGCTTGAGTATAACGCACAACGGAATGGTGCACCCATTGATAAACCAGTTCAGCCCATTTTCCGTAATCTTTCGGCGGATAAGCCCAGCCTGTAAACACTTCCTCATAGGGCGCGCCCGGCTTCCAGGAATGCCGGTAAGGCTCCGGTTTCTGAGAAAGTGCTTTCGGCATAAAACCGATTTCTACCAATGGTTTCATTCCACGCTCAATGTATGTATCAAAAATTCTGTCAATGATCGTCCAATCATAGACAGGATTGCCGTTTTGGTCTTCCGTGTAAACGTTTGTTGAGCCCCACTTGAGTGCCGGCGTTCCGTCGCCGCTTGTGAGCAGATTATGTGTTCTCACGTAAACCGGAACCGGACTTGCTTGGGAAAACTCGGTCAGCAATTTTTGTCCATCTTTCATATAGGTGTAATTCGGTTCGTCGTATCCAAGCCAGGCCCAAACGGGATTCATTCGGCCTACAATTTTTTCGACATCAACATATATAGAAACGGTCTGATTTGTTGTATTTTGACCAAAAACCGAAATCTGGATAATAGAAATAGTGAATAAGAAAGTTAAAAACACGACAAAGCGAACTTTCATAGCAAGACCTTTGATTTTTATTTATTTTGAATTTTATTATTATAACATCTCGCAAAATCAATGTCAAGTGTTATTATTATCGAATATGGAGAGTGGGCTGCTGTACTAATATCACAACTAAAATTTAATCATCAAATCTATCACTCTCTTAAAAGTAAAAAGTGTTACACATGGCCAGGTACAAACCGGCGAGGAATATTTTTAAAAAGATATTCACTTTAAAAATTTATTGATTTTTTTAAAAAAAATGTGTACGTTACCAAATATTAAATAATTTTCCAACCGGAACCTAAATTGCAGAATCTCCGTTATGCCAACCATAAAAAAAATTGCTAAAAAAGCCAATGTTTCCATTGCCACAGTGGACCGAGTTTTACACAAACGCGGCAAAGTAGCGCCGAAAACCGAAAAAAAAATCCTCCAAATTATAAAAGAATTTGATTACAAGCCCAACCTGTATGCACGCAATTTACGTCTGGGCAAATCCTATTGTTTCGGTGTATTGGTGCCTTTCCCCCAACAGGACGGCGGATATTGGCACAATGTCATTGCGGGTGCGGACAGAGCGCAACAAGAATTAAGCGGCCATAAAGTCACGGTTAAGTTTTATCATTTTGACAAATATGAATTTTTATCCTTCAAGGAAAAATGTCAGGAGATAAACAAATCTAAACTCGATGGAGTAATAATCGCACCCGTGGTTTCCGATAAAAGTGCGGATTTTTTGCAGACGACAATGGGGAAAATACCGTTTGTTTTTATCGACTCTCCCCTTCCTGATACACGTGCATTGTGTTTCATCGGCCAGGATGCCTATCAAAGCGGAATCCTGTCGGCAAAATTAATGGAGCTGTTGATTCATAATAAGGCAGATATAGCAGTTTTACGAATCCTGCCCGAGGACTATCACATTAATTTACGCGCTTTGGGATTTGAGTCATATTTTAATGGAAGAAACGATTATAGCATCGTTTCCTATAAAATTAAAGGCAATGGCATGCCAGATTATTATGCCCGAAAGGTGAATGAGATTATAAACCAAAATAAAGATATTGGTGGTATCTTTGTAACCAATGCATCCACTCACCTCATCGCGGAGCAACTGCCGGAAAAACGGAATGGTAAAATCATTCACATTATTGGCTACGATCTCTTGCCCGCAAATGTGGATTTACTCAAAACTAAAAAAATTGCCTTTCTTATCAGTCAACGGCCGGAAATGCAGGGATATCTGGGTATCAACACTCTCTTCCGCCACCTTGTGCTCAGGCAGGATGTGCCGGCGAGCATCATGATGCAGTTGGATATCGTGACCAAAGAAAATGTGGACTTTTATCAGGATTTTTAACATCTATTTTCCAAGGAGAATGACATGCCGGATGAAAAATATGTCATAGGCGTTGATTACGGAACCGATTCAGTACGCTCTATCATCGTAAATGCCGAGAATGGGCAGGACATCTCCAGCTCGGTTTTTGAATATCCCCGTTGGAAGGCAGGCAAATATTGTGATGCGGCAAAAAATCAATTTCGCCAACATCCGCTGGACTATATGGAAGGTCTGGAAACGACTATACGCACAGCGTTGAAAAATGCACCCTCCGGAACTGCCGAAAAAATAGTCGGTATTTCAATTGACACGACCGGTTCGACGCCTGTGGCCGTGAACCGGGAGGGTTTACCTCTGTCATTAACAAAAGAATTTGCAGACAATCCGAATGCCATGTTTGTGCTTTGGAAGGACCATACGGCAGTGAAAGAAGCAGCTGAAATCAATAACCTTGCCAGATCATGGGGAGGAATCGATTTCACTCAGTATGAAGGCGGTGTTTACTCGTCGGAATGGTTCTGGGCAAAAATTCTCCACGTCCTACGTGTCGACGAACGCGTCAGCCGTGCGGCTTTTTCATGGGTGGAACATTGTGATTGGATTCCGGCTCTTCTCACCGGATTATCAGATCCGCTTACTTTGAAACGCAGCCGATGTGCAGCAGGACACAAGGCCATGTGGCATGAGGCGTTTAACGGTTTGCCCTCGGAAGAATTTTTAACAAAACTGGATCCCGTGTTAGCCGGGTTGCGTAACCGGCTGTTTTCGGTAACTTTTACTTCCGATGTGCCGTTCGGCAAATTATCATCGGAATGGGCGCAGAAACTCGGATTATCCGAAAATGTGGTGGTTGGTGTGGGTGCTTTTGATGCCCACATGGGTGCAGTCGGAGGTGAAATAAAGCCGTTTTACCTGAGCAAGGTCATTGGCACCTCCACATGCGACATGCTCACGGCACCTATGGACGAATACGGCAATAAACTGGTCAAAGGTATTTGCGGACAGGTCGACGGATCCATTATACCGGGTATGCTCGGAATGGAAGCGGGACAATCCGCGTTCGGTGATATTTACGCCTGGTTTAAAAATGTATTAATGTGGCCGATCGAAAATATGCTCCAGAAAAGCAACCTGCTGGACGCTGCAACACGGACAAAACTGGTGCAGGAATTCGAGGCCAAGATGATTCCCGAATTGTCCGCCGCTGCCGCGCAAATTCCGGTGAATGAATCCGGCATCCTGGCCCTTGACTGGATGAACGGCAGGCGTACTCCGGATGCCAATCAACTGCTCAAAGGTGCCATTACCGGACTGAATCTGGGGTCCGATGCTGCAAAAATATTCCGTGCGCTGGTGGAGGCAACGGCATTCGGCGCACGTATGATCGTGGACCGGTTTATTCGGGAAGGTGTCCGTATCGACGGCGTGATTGCTTTAGGCGGTGTAGCGAAAAAATCGCCTTTCGTTATGCAGGTACTCGCTGACGTGCTGAATAAAAAAATATTGGTTGCCCGCTCCGAACAGGCATGTGCTTTAGGCGCCGCCATTTTTGCGGCAACGGCGGCCGGGCTCTATCCGAGCGTTAACGATGCTCAGGCAGCCATGGGTAATGGTTTCGAAACGGAATATATTCCCGATAAAGTAAAAGCTGCCGCCTATGAAAAAATATATAAAAAATATCAAAAACTCGGTCATTTTATTGAAAATGAAATGACGGAATAGGGAATTCCGATGAGTCATTATAAAGAACTTAAAGAGATCGCATTCGAAGCAAACATGGAACTCCCGCGCCGCGGTGTGGTTATTTTTACTTTCGGTAACGTGAGTGCATTTGACCATAAAAAAGGTGTGTTTGCCATCAAACCCAGCGGTGTTGCTTACGACCAACTGACAGCCAACGATATGGTGATCGTCGATTTGGACTACAAGGTTGTAGAAGGCCAATTAAGGCCTTCTTCCGATACCAAAACCCACGCTGTTCTCTATCGCCATTTCTCAAAAATCGGAGGAATTTGTCATACACATTCGCCATATGCCGTTGCCTGGGCTCAGGCACAAAAACCGGTGCCTATATTCGGCACCACACATGCCGATCATTTGGCGGCGGATATTCCGTGTACACAGGTGATGAGCGACGAAATGATTCGGGGTGATTATGAAGAAGAGACCGGCCGTCAAATCATACAGGCATTTAAACATCTGTCCCATGAAGAGATTGAAATGGCCCTGGTGGCCTGTCATGGCCCCTTTACGTGGGGTAAAGATGCCCTAAAAGCCGTTTATAACGCCGTGGTTCTGGAAGAACTGGCTAAAATGGCCATGTGGACACTTCAAATAAATCCGAGGACACCACGGTTAAAAAAATCACTGGTGGACAAGCATTATTGGCGCAAACATGGTAAAAATGCATATTACGGACAACCGGATCACGCTAGTCAGTAATACTCTTTTCAGGATAGCCGTAACCGTAACAGAGTTATTGTTTGTATGTTTTCAAAATGGTATTGCTGGCAATTTTAAACGAATCCCACAACAATATTTTTTAAATATTTAACCATAATTTTTTTTTAACAGGAGCGACTATGAAAAACTTGCCCAAAATTCATCTCGGCCTGGTGGCTGTCAGCCGTGACTGTTTCCCAAGGGAACTGTCAGAGAAGCGACGTGTAAAACTGGCCGCGGTTTGCAAAGAAAAAAATATTAAAATTACCGAGTTGAAAACCGTTATAGAAAACGAAAATGACACCTTAAAAGCACTGGAAGAAGCCCGGCAACACGGACTAACGGCACTTGTGGTGTATCTGGGCAATTTTGGTCCCGAGGGGCCGACAACGCTTTTAATCCAAAAATTTGACGGACCGGTGATGGTGGCCGCTGCTGCCGAGGAGAGCGGTAATGATTTATATGGTGGCCGAGGTGATGCTTATTGCGGGATGCTGAATGTTTCCTACAATCTGGGCTTGCGCGAATTAAATCCGTATATCCCGGAATACCCGGTGGGTATGCCCGATGAAATCGCAGATAAAATCGCCGCTTTTATCCCAATCGCTATGGTGGTACAGGGTGTAAAAAGCTTGAAAATATTCTCTTTTGGCCCCCGTCCGCAGGATTTTCTCGCTTGTAATGCCCCCATTAAACCCCTGTACAATCTGGGCGTAGAAATCATGGAAAACAGCGAACTGGACTTGTATGACATCTTTTTATCCGCCAAAGGACATAAAGACATCGATGCTGTTGCCGCAGATATGGCAAAGGAACTGGGTGCCGGCAATCAGTATCCCGATATACTTAAAAAACTGGCTCAATTTGAAGTCGCTTTACTTTGCTTTGCCGAGAAGAATCTGGGCGCCAGCCAATTCGGCGTTTTTGCCGATAAATGCTGGCCGGCGTTTGAAAAATATTTCGGTTTTGTCCCCTGCTACGTGAACTCACGTCTGGCAGGCCGCGGTATGCCGGTATCCTGCGAGGTGGACATTTACGGTGTGCTTTCGGAATATATCTGCTCCTGTGCCACTTCCATGCCAGCGACTCTACTGGACATCAATAACACCGTGCCCTATGATATGGTCGAAAAATCCGGTAAAGTGGCAGGTGGTTATTCTCCAAACGACCTTTTTATGGGATTTCACTGCGGCAATACGCCGTCATCCTGTATGGCCGATAGCACCATGCGTTACCAGCTCATTATGCACCGCCTCATGGAACCGGAAAGCGATCCGAACATCACAAGGGGCACACTGGAAGGTACTATCAGAGCCGGAGACATTACAATTTTCCGGTTGCAATCAACCGCCGATACCCAGTTGCGCTCCTACGTGGCCCAGGGCGAGGTATTGCCCATGGATCCGAAATCCTTCGGCGGCATCGGTGTGATCGCCATACCGGAAATGGCACGTTTTTACCGCCATGTGCTGATTGAAAAACGATATCCGCATCATACGGCAGTTGCATTCAAACACGCAGGCAAAACCCTGTTTGCAGCCGTCAAAATGCTGGGCGTGCAAGATGTGGCGTTTAACTTGCCGAAGGGTATGTATTACCCGACAGAAAATCCGTATGGATGATCTTGAAGATTTGGATTTCACTTTTATGCATTTTTCAAAATAGCCGAGGAAAAGGCAAGTGTTTTTTCATCTTTGAAGAGTTTTGGCTCCGACGGCAAGCTGGGTCCTTCCGAAAAATTATTGCGATAGATCATGAATCAATTACGGAGCTGTATTAAAAGTTTTACGAGCAATGATTTATACTTTTACCAACAAAACAAAACGTGTCTTGCCCGTGAAGCAGGCTGTTGCAGAATGACATTGTAAGATTTTTTGAGCCGAAATTTTGGACTTTTGATACAGCCCCGCTTGATTACAACTCATTTTAAATTGAAAATCTTGGTGAAACTCTTCTTTTCTTAATATTTAACGCTTTTGAGTAGCTTTTCTTTATTTAATCCGATTGTTTTTACACTATAAAATTATCTCCCTTTGCCCCAGTTTTAAATAAATATTCATGGAAAATTCTTTTCGCAAAAATTCTATACAAGAACGAACCATAATTTCCAGGCACCGCTGAATCAGAAGCAGAATGTCTAATTGTTTAAATTCCTAATTTTTATATTGTTTTTGACATGACGCACACCGAGAATACGCAGGAATTCTTCTTCGACCTTGAGTTTATTCCATAAAGTCGGTACTACGCCATTGACGGTCACCACCCCTTTAACCACGGTAGTAGTCACAAACCGGTCGAGCAGTAACCTGTTTTCCAACACGTCCTGGAGCATATGCTTCAGGTTGTCGTCACTCACTGTGTGCGGAGGCGGTAAAACGACCAGATAGTCGTTAATCATCATAACGCCGTTTTCTTGCACTAAAACCTGCAGTGGATTGAGCATAACGAAATAGTTTTTTATCACATTATCGATCTCTTTTTCCATCCGTTGAGTAGAGGATTGAGACCAGCCTATTTGACTTGCCACAGGCAGAAGGAGTATTATCAGAATAGTATGCATGATTTTTTTACCGAGACCAATTTTGGTTAACATAACAGGTCTCCTTATTACGATTAAACATTGATTTTAAAATCATACTTTGGATACGTCAACGCACACTTTTTATTCTTACTTTTTTCGAAATACACCTGTATCTAATCCTGCAAATTATCATTTTGTGCATCATGACCGCGGGGATGACCCGTTAATGTAATAAAAATATCATAAACACCGTCTTTATAATGACTTTTTGTGCATCTACCGAGGTTTTTCATGAGCCGCAAAGCGGGCTCATTGCCGGCCAGAATCTGTGCCGAAAATCCCGTTAATCCTTTTTTTTTCGCAATAAAGATCAAATGCAGCAGGATTTCGAAGCCAACACCTTTATGCTGATACTCGTCTCTGACGGCGAATGCTACTTCTGCCGTGAATGAATCCTCATTTAAAACGAATTGTCCCACTCCGAGGACCCTATCCATTCCGCTATTCATCGCCAGCAAAACCATTTCCCTCGAATAATCGATTATCGTGAATTTCTGAAGCTGTTCATGCGGCATATCCAGTCTGGTAGAAAAAAATCGCCTGTACATACTTTTATCAGAAAGTGAATAGAAAAAATCTTTCAAGAGATGTTCATCATCCATCCGGACTGGTCTCAGAAGGATTCTAAGCCCCTGTTTTGTCGTCCTATATGTTTGTAAATCCTCAGGATATTCACCATGCTTGCCCGACATAAAATTTTGATCTACATAGATAAGATGCAGGTCTTTTGCGTTTTCGACAAGCCAGGGGCGGTGATTCGGGTGGGCAATGGAAATTAATGACATCGCCCGTTCGCGAATATTCTTGCCGTGAAGATAGGCGATGCCATATTCGGTAACGACATAGTGGACATCGCCTCGGGTCAGCGTCACACCTGCCCCCGGACTCAAGTACGGAACAATGCGGGATTTTATTCCATTTTCCGCCGTTGATGGGAGAGTAACAATCATTTTCGATCCTTCCGCCATCGCCGCACCACGCATAAAATCGGCAAAACCTCCAATTCCACTGTAAAACACCGTATTTATTGATTCGGAAGTTGCCTGACCTGTCAAATCAATTTCCAGCACACTATTGATTGCCGTCATATTTTTAATTTTTGAAATGACAAGTGGATGGTTAGTATACTCTACACTTTTAATTTCGATTTGAGGATTGTTGTGCAGAAAATTATAAGTTACCTTACTACCCATACAAAATGCCGCAACCGTTTTTCCTCGATCAATAGTTTTTTTCGAATTGTCGACCACTCCTGCCCGTATCAGGTCGATAAATCCATCACTGAGTAGTTCGGTATGGATGCCCAAATGCTTTTTATGCCTTAAACCGGCCAGAATACGATTGCGCAAACTTCCGTAACCGACCTGAATGGTATCACCGTCCTGGACGATTTGTCCGATATATTTTGCGATCTGATCGGCGACCTTGCCGGATTTACCGGGATCCGCCGTTAATAACATTTCGTCCTTTGGCACAATATAGTCTATATCTTTAATATGAATAAAAGTATCCCCAAAAACTCGCGGCATGTTTTTATTACACTGGGCAATGACCACATCCGCATTCTGAACAGCTGCTCTTACAATATCGACACTGATCCCCAGACTGAGCTGATTATGACGATCAGGCAAAGACGTTTGAACGAGTGCAACATCAAGCGGTACAATACCCCGATGGAACAACGAAGGCACCTGAGATAAAAAAACAGGCGTATAGTCTGCTGTGGCCTGATTGACCTTATCCCTGATGGAATTTCCGATAAAAAATGAATTCAACCGGAAATTCGCTTTCAGCTTTTCATCCAAATAAGGAGCAAGCCCAAGAGTCCAGACCTGGATGACCTCGGTATCAAAAAATGCCTTTGGGTGATTTTTAACATACTCTACAAGCCGATGCACAAGATACTGAGGCTGTCCGCATGCAGTACCGATAAAAATTCTACTTCCACGTCGTATACAGGAGAATATTATATCATCTGAAATGAATTTATTCGGATACTTTTTTTTCAGCCGTTCCAGAACATTACTTTCATCAGGTTTCATGAACATCTCATTCATTTTTTATGGGATGGAAAAAACCGATAAGCGATACGCAATACTCAAGGACGTGCGATTGAAAATATCAAATAATTATTCGCTCCTGCTTGAACTTCTTCTTCACCCTTAGCTGGATCAAAACAGGTGAGATAGATTTTGCAGACCGATATATCAGTTATGGGGATAAGTGTATTTTTCATATACAAAATACCGTTCCTTTTATTTTCTTAACAAATGAAATATTTTACTGAACGGATTCCAATAATGAATCATCTTTTCTTAACCCATCTTTACCACGCACATACGTTAAATTCAATATTAACAAAAGACAGTGTTTTTTAGGGGTACTACATATTTTAAAAT
>JAFGEC010000638.1 GCA_016931775.1 Candidatus Zhuqueibacterota bacterium
CTTTTTCAGCACATTTCAAAAAAGTCGTTTATACTATACTTACAAACAATTAATAGAACGGTTTAACCGGTTAATGGGACCACTGCCAGAGGCAGTGGTTTAAGAATCGAATTAAAAAACAACATATCTCATTCGATTTTAAACAGCTTAATTTATCACGCTGATCAAGATATTTGACGGTGAGAATAGTAATTATTAGTTATTACATTCAATATATCAGATTGACGGTTATGCGCATTGCAAAATCGTTTACCCCCCCTCCAACCTATCCTTGGACATAGGCACCAGTGTATACGAAAAGTAACAATGTTTTACGGTAAAAGGAAAAATGTGGTTGACTTTTTTCAATTGTATTCTATATTTTCTAATACATAAACTGCCGACCGATTGATCGGCGGTTTGTTTAAAAATGCTCACCATAGCATTCACTGCGTCAAAGCGGAAAAAATGCTTGGGAATTTTTTAAAAAGAAGGATTGTGATGAAGTTAACAGGTTTTTTATTGCTTTTTCCCGTGGCGCTCTGCGCCATGGAAGAAATACCCCAAAGCGCCATGACAATCATCGATGTGGACAGCGAAGAGAAAACCGGTGAAAACGGCGCTGCCGTGAATGTACTCGACGGCAATATCGATACTTTTTGGCACACAGAGTGGTATCTCAGGTCACCCGGTTACCCGCACGAGATCGTCTTTCAACTGGACCGGGCTTATGTCATCGAGAATTTTTCATACCTGCCCAGAAGAAGTTCCAGCAACGGTCGAATCAAGGAATATGAAATTTACGTCTCAAATGACAAAAACAGCTGGGGCGTTCCCGTTGTTGAAGGACGGTGGCCGGACAAAACCGATCAGCAGATCATGGATTTTCCCTCGCCTGTGACCGGTCAATTTGTCAAATTAAAAGCACTATCCGAGGTGAACGGAAATCCGTGGGCGACAGCAGCTGAAATAAATCTGAACGCTACAATAAATCCGCTGATCGATATCGACGGCTGGGCCAGTTCACTGCATCTGGGTTTCAGGGATCCCTCAAGCGAGGCGGCGGAACTTTTAATGGTCGATATCGAGGTTGATGAAACATCGCCCAGCACATATTACGCGGCCATCAATTTCACCGGCGGCTACTGCGGATTGCAGGATCAGGGAACCACACGCACCGTGCACTTTTCGTTGTGGGATTACTTTGACGGCGATCAGCGAATCGTTCCGGACGATGCCGCAGCGAGAATCCTGTGGCGGGGACATGAGGTCTCCGGCAGCGATTTCGGCGGCGAAGGCACCGGTGTCAAGACATGGCGGACATATGACTGGAAAACCCATCAGCCCTACAGACTGGCCGTCAAAATGACGGCCAAACCGGTCGGTATGTATGCCGGAGCGATGCGTGACTATTGGGTATTCGATTTTCAAAGCCAGGAGTGGCTGCACGTCGCAACTCTGTGGCGCGCCGACAATCCCACCACCGGCCGTCCGGAAACCGACCTGGGTGAGGTCTATACCTTTGTCGAAGATTGGGCGGCAACCTCCGAGTGGTACCGTTCGTGTTATATTTTCAACGCGCGAAAAAAATACCGGAACGGCGCCTGGTTTATTTACGACCGGGCGCACTATTCAATCAACGATCAGGAAAACAATCCCGCCACCTCCGACGGGCATGATCCCAATACACAGGCCGAGGTCCGGGAGACCAACAAAATCTGGCTGGCCACGGGCGGTACCTTTATGCCGGAAAACCGCACGCCCAGCAATACACTGCTCCATTTTCCACCCAACAGGGATTTTGAACCACAGGTGCCGCAATTCCGTTTCATTAAATCCGGACCGGTGAATGACTCGACCATGGAGGTAAATTGGGAGTACCAGGATCCGCTGTGGGCCGCGCAGGAGAGTTATTCGGTACAGATTTTCCAGGATGCCGAACAACAAAACCTGTTGAATTCGACCGGAACGTTGTATCCGTTTGACTATGAAACAATTGCCAAAGAAAAAGATTCGGACCGGAAAGTCCGGATTTCCGGCTTGAACCTCGAAAAGGACAAAGACTATTATCTTTCGCTCGAAACCAACACTATTTTCGGCTTTACCTGCTCAAAGGTGGTCTCCTTTGTGAACATGGTCATAGACGCTTCACAGTTCGATTCAACGATGCCCGGAACACTGGAACTTTTAAGCGCTTATCCCAATCCCTTCAACACAAAGACCGTCATCAGCTATATATTGGGGATAAAGGACCGGGTGGCGCTGAATATTTATAACATTCACGGTGCCAGCATCCGCACGCTTTTTTGCGGCGTTCAGAATCCCGGTACCTACCAATTCCAGTGGGATGGGAAGGATGACGCGGGCGAGTCCCTCGCGAGCGGTTTATACATTGTGAGGGTAACGGCAGGAGCGCACGCCGTGTCGGGTAAAATAACGCTGCTGAGATAAATGCGGCTTTTTAGGTACTGGGGAGACAAACAAGCCTCAGACCCGCCGGTAACTGCCGTTTGAGCGAGGTGGTATAATACTCGGGAATGGAAATGACAGACAACAATTCGAATGAAGGAAAACTGCCAGGGCAGCCGGTCTTTTCGCTTTTAGATATGCAAGATATAATGTATGCTATTAAGTATTTGTTTATAAATCAATTATATTTATTTGACGGGATCAACAGGA
>JAFGEC010000639.1 GCA_016931775.1 Candidatus Zhuqueibacterota bacterium
ATTCGGAATATAACGACCAAAGTGAATGCCACCGTCACCATAAGAATAATTCTCAGCATTTTCGAGGTGATTGGAATGCCGTTGTGGTCAAGGATGCACCGCGATTACATTTCTGGGAAACAAGTCTGCCGACGGCCGCCACTATTTTTAATCCCTCCGATCGGGTATCGACCTTTCATTCTATCGATCGCAACCTGCGAATTCCTTTTGGAATAATATACGAGCATACCAATAAAAGCCCTCCTCTTTCTCTGATCTGATGTTACGATCAAGCTAAAAATAACTCCGTCATGGTTCAAATGTTCAGACGTGTAAAGCCGTGATATACGCCTGCGGTATATTATCGTATTTGATATTTTTCAATTTCGATATTTGCCTGTAAAACCGTCAGACCAAGATATTTGTTATGTTCTTGCAAGCAAAATGGTGTGATTTTATAAAATAAATTTTCAGTTCTATTCAGGAGTTTAGTATGTACAAGTTCTTAATTATATTTTTTTTAATTTGGGCGCTATCCGTTTTTGCTCAAAAAACGTCAGTCAATCTGGAATTTTCACGTTTACATGATTATGCAAAACTGCAGAGCCCTTTTATGATTCAAATACAAAATGACTATCGGTCCCGCCAGAGTGAAAGAAATATCGAACTGCAGTTATCCAATCCCGAGCTTGAATGGGAGACGGAAAAACTTCAAGATATTCATACGCAGGACAGGGATTCGGAAATGATCCTTGCATTAAAAAAAGAATTCGCCATGCCCTGGAAATATGCCCATAAAAAATCGGCATGGGATCATATTATGGCCGGCGCACTTTATGAAAAAAAACAGAACGAGCTGGATGTTTTGGCTTATCTCAAGATGGGCTATGTTAATATTCAATTAATAGAGAAAAAGAGGCAATCTTTACAACAATTTTTTAATATTCTGGAACGGGCATCCCGAATTACCCGTGACAGAAAATCAGAAGGAGCAATTTCCGGACTCGAAAACGATGTGCTGGCTGCAAGCTTGAATAATCTCGGCGCAAAACTTGTTTTGCTTGAAAAACAACAGCGCGATGTCTTGAGTTCATGGAAAGTCGCCATGGGACTGAAAGGAGAGCAGGAAATCCATCTGACATCTCCGGTAAATTACGTTGCAATTGATCTGGATACATTAAATTTTGAACGGAATAATTACGCTCTAAAAGCCCTGGCTGAGAATAATACTGCGCAACAATATACGGTTCAGGAACATAAAATTTCTTTTTTGCCTCATATTACTGCATTCGGCGGCTACAAAAGAGCCGGCGACAGGATGGAAGGTTATATTGCCGGCATTTCCCTGCCGGTTCCGTTGCTGAATCGAAATAAATCCCAGGTACAACAGGCAAAAATTCAGCTATCTAAATTGGACACTGAACGGTCTTTGCAGCTTCAAATCCTCGCGGAGGAGGTTAACAATCGCCGGTCATTTATCGTTTCATTGGCCGAGTATTTGGAAAACAGCGAGCCGGGTGAAACAATGGTCACAAATTTAATTTATGCCTATCAGGAAGGTTGGTTGTCGCTGAATGAATTGTTAAGCGGCAGTGAGGTTTATGCCAATGCCATCGATCAATATTATGAAATGCTGATGCTTTACTATGAAAACATTTTTGAACTGGAAACAATTGTAAATCTAGAATTGATATTCTTTTAAAAGAGGTTATGATGAAATATTGCATAATTTTAGTATTAACAACGGCTATCTTTTGGGCGTGTTCGGGGCCGGATCACAATCATCATCTAGCAACAGAACTGGATTCTGCACACCAAAATCAGGAAAGTGACGACGGTCATGATCATACTCAATTGGCCCACGCGCCTGATGACGGACATGGCGATAATCAGGATACCCACCGTATTTCTATGACTCAATTTTCCTGTAACTATGAGATGTTCCTTGAATATTCTGTAAAGGAAAAAGATAAGACAGCCGGTTTTCTGTTTCATATTACAAAACTGGATGATTGTTCGCCATTTAACGATCGGGACATTGAATTTCAAATATTGGCGGATGACGGCAGAGTTATTGCTTCGCCACATCTGCACCCCGAACAACCCGGCATTCTAAGCGCGGAACAAGTAATGGACACGCCGGGAAATCTGACCGGCAGATTGACGATCGGCACAGAAAAAGCCGAAATTTTTAATTTTGACCTTTATCGCCCGGATCACATAAAGACACATGAAAACGGCGAACAGAACGGGATTCTTTTTACAAAAGAGAAGCAATGGATAACGGATTTTATGGTTCGGCCCATTGAGAGAAAAACCATGCACGCATCTGTCACGGCGGTTGCAGATGTACTGCCACGCCAGGATGGATATGCTCAAGTTGTTGTTCCTATTGCCGGTATTTTGAACCCAATGCATAATCCGCTCGTGACGATGGTCGGGCGGCAAGTACAGTCCGGTGATGTTCTCGCTGTGCTCTGTCCGCCACTCACCGGTTTAAGCTCGTGGACATCGCGGCAAATGGCGTACGAGCAGGCCAAATCCGAATACGAGCGGGCTGTGCGCTTGTACGAAAAGGATGCTATTTCCAAACGGGAAATGGAACGGTTGGAAAGGGAATACCTTGTACAAAAAGACGGGTTTGATTTTTACTTGGAACGGCAGGGCACACCTCAGCAGAAGGAAAACGATAATAACAGGAACCATTTTTTTGTTAAAGCTCCCATTCGGGGTATCATTACCGAGGTTCATGCCGTAATGGGGCAAACCCTGACAGTCGGTGATAAAATGTATACGATAGTCGATCCTTCTGCAGTATGGCTTAAGGTGAACCTGCATGAGCGGGATTATTATAAATTGGATCGTCAGATATTCGGCGCAACAGTCTTTCTGGCAGGACGTGATCCTCTGATCCTGGAGAAAAAA
>JAFGEC010000100.1 GCA_016931775.1 Candidatus Zhuqueibacterota bacterium
GGCGTTCCGGGTATTTATCCAGCACGGGTTTGAGGATCTCCTGTTCCCATTTATTTTTTTTATCTTTGATCGTCTTATTTTTCGACATGGTGTCTCCCCGGTGGTTGTAAGGTTACTGGATATTGTGAGGGACGGTAGATTTTGTCCCGTTCGGCATGTCTTGAGTGTAGGATCATAACGGTTTATTTGGTATTGTTTTTCCGTGGCAACTTAGGAAAAATAGGGAAAATTTCAAAATGTTTTTTTACATGACAGGCTCAAAATATTTTTGACAACTGGATTTCCCTAAAACAGGAAAAATTTAATGCTTTGGGACGGCTTCCGCTATCCCGCTTCTAAGGTTCCGCATGTTTTACAAAGAACAGAATGCCCAGCGATACCGGTAACATGTGCGTTTTTAATGTGCGCGGGATAATCCTCCCCCCGTCCCGCACGCCGGGAGGCTCCGCACGCTATCCCGCATGTGAATTGCCGGAAAATTCGGTCCGAGCTTGGCGTTCCGGCACCGTTCGATAGCCTGAAAGGCGCTTCCAGCTGCGGGAAAATCGTGCTCCGCAGCAGCTGGGAAAAAACAAAAGGGAAAATTGAGAATTTTTTCTGCTCATTCTGTCGATCGTGTAAATCATCAAGTTTGCCACTGAAATCATGAGTTTCAATAACTACCAATTGATAAAAAATTCTGAAAATCAGGATAATTCGTCATTCATAGTATTTTCCTTCTCTTATATAATATAACTTGACTTTCATTTTCCTATTGTTTATATATCCTTTAATTCCCTTCTCTAATAAATATTAACCAACAATGGGTGGGCTTGTGGATTATTGGCGCGTACCTCAAGCAGGCTTTGAAAAT
This sequence comes from Candidatus Zhuqueibacterota bacterium, assembly GCA_016931775.1. Classification (GTDB taxonomy): domain Bacteria; phylum Zhuqueibacterota; class Zhuqueibacteria; order Residuimicrobiales; family JAFGEC01; genus JAFGEC01. The sequence continues at coordinate 854 of JAFGEC010000100.1, forward strand.
CTTAAAGACTACCCCTTTTTCCCGAATTATATCGAAATCTCGGGATTTCGTATGCATTACGTGGATGAGGGACCTGCGGGCGCCGATCCTGTTCTCTTGCTGCATGGCAATCCGACCTGGTCCTACTTGTATCGTTTTATTATTGCAGGATGTGCCGCGGCCGGCAACAGGGTGGTAGCGCCGGACATGATCGGATTCGGCAAATCCGATAAACCACTCAACAAACGTGTACATTCTTACAGCACCCATGTTGTGTGGTTGATGGAATTTGTAAAAATTCTGGATTTACAGCACATAACTTTGTTCTGTCAGGATTGGGGTGTGCTTTTGGGATTGCGGATCGTGGCCGAAATGCCCGAACGATTTTCCCGCGTCATGGTATCAAACGGCATGCTTTTGACAGGGGAAGAAAAATTGCCACGGTTGTTAAAGATATGGATAATGGCAGCACGGCTTTCGCCCTGGCTGCCGGTTGACCGTATCGTCAATGCCGGCAGTCTCCGCAAGCTGGACAAAGAGGAATTGCGCGCTTACCGGTTGCCGTTTATCTCGAACAGACACAAAATCGGCATTCGCACCTTTCCACAGTTACTGCCGCTTCATCCTGATGACAAAGAGGCCGTTCTCAATCGTAAAGCCTGGAAAAAACTGGAAAGATGGGAAAAACCGTTTGTTACGATTTTCAGTGACAGGGATCCGATCTCCCGGGGAGGTGAAAAGTACTTTCAAAAACTCATACCCGGTGCCCGGGGACAACCACATATCAAATTAAGAGCCGGACACTTTATTCAGGAAGATGCCGGTGCTGAAATTGCTGAAATTATTAACCGTTTTGTGCATTCGTGAACTTTATGACGGGACAAAACTTACAAAGTCGAAAGCCAGCCAGCCGGATTGAAAGCGTGGGCACTTTTGTGCCGCAAAAGCGATTAAAGATCAGCGATCTGGTGGAAAATAAACAATCTCTCGCATTGAAAAAATTGCAGCTCTTGACCGGAATTCATCAAAAGGCGGTCTGTTCAGACGGTGAAGACACAAAAACACTGGCGGTAAAAGCGGCGATGGATTGCCTCAAGTTTTCAAGTTACCGGGCGCGTGATTTGGATATGATTGTGAGTTGTTCCATCTCTCGACATTTGGACGGTCATGTATATCATTGTGAGCCGCCTGTTTCCCTGTATATCAAAAATGCTATCGGTGCGGTAAATGCCGTCAATTTTGATGTGATCAATGCCTGCGCCGGTATGCTCACCGGCGTGTACATTGCCGACAATTTTATCCGGCGGGGTAAAATACGCAACTGTATGGTTGTCAGTGGTGAATACATCACGACACTGGGCAACCATGCGACAGGTAAAATTCGCTCGCTGGCCAATCCCGAATTGGCCTCCCTGACTGTTGGCGATGCCGGTGCCGCGGCGATCGTAGAGCGGCAATCCAGTGAAGCAAACGGATTGTTTTACCTGGATTTTTTTACCCTTGCCCAGTATAGTCATCTGTGTACCGCCAGACAAAAAAGGTCATTTCCGTATCCGATTATGAAGACCCGGGCCCGGAAATTACATCGAGTTTCAGTTTCCGATTCGAAAAATATTGTTCAAAAAGCTCTGGAAAACAGCGGGCTGACGATGGATCAGATCGACTATATGATTCCCCATCAAACATCAAAAAGTGCGATAAAAGCCGGATTGAAACAGTATGAAAATTTTTTCAAAGCAAAACCGGGTAACACCATCATTAATTTGAAAAATTTTGGCAATACGGCCTCAACCTCCCATTTTTTAGCTCTGTACTGTTGCCTGCAAAAACGAAAATTTAAACCGGGCGATCGTATTTTGCTGCTGGCCTTGGCATCCGGGTTGGTGGTAGGTGTCATTTTGTTGACCATGGATGATCTTGTGGAGCGTTATGGGTAGCGTGATAGAAATGGTCGCTGTGGCCGAAAACGGTCTTTTTTTTATGGGTAATCGGTACTTAAAATTGGCCGCGGCAGCGGCCAGGCGTTGTCTTTTAAATGCGGGCCGTAAATCCAAGGATATGGGTATGATTGTGAATACGGGTGTTTACAAGGATAATAATTTAGGCGAACCGGCTCTGGCGTCTTTGATACAGAAGAGAATAGGTGCGGTGTCAACACCGGATTTGTTCGATAATAAAGTCTGTAAATTTTTTGCCATTCCTTTTTCATTTGATATCAATAATGGCGGTTGTGGGTGGATGTCCGGCTTGCAGGTGGTCGACGGATTTATACAAACCGGGGATATTTTTTCAGGTATGGTGGTAACCTGTGATACTGAACCCTTTGGCACGTTATTCACCAATTACAAGTATCACCCCCTGGCCGCCGCCGTCATTCTGTCTTCCGGCCGTGAAAATGCAGGTTTTATCGACTTTCAATCGAAATCATTTCCGCAATACCGCAATAAATACAAAAGTTATGTGGTCTGGAAGCACGGCAACGGGCGCAAAATGGCAGTAAATGAATTGAAAGTTGATATTCAGGAAGATTTTGTCGATTTATGCGTGAAATCTGCGCTGACCACACTGGAAAATTTACTCAAATCTTCTAAACTAAAGTTATCGGACATTGACCTTTTTATACCATCACAAAGTCCGACCGGTTTTGTCGAAAAATTGGCGCAGCAGATAGGAATGGCCGATCGAATTGTCCAAATGAATCATAAAAATAAAGAGTATTTTACTGCGGGACCGGCTCTGGCACTGGAAAAAGTGTGGCGTAATGGGAGCTTTCGGCGGTCACGGTATATTGTATTTTTAAGCGTTGGCTCCGGTATCACCACCGCTTGTGCATTGTATAAAAATAAATAAATATTGAAAGATTTGATGCAAAAAACCGAGCCCAATCCGTCGGCTTTTTTATCGGCCATGGCCGTGCAATATCCTGAAAAGCCGGCGATTTTGCACCCGGTGAGAACAACATACCGGGCGTTCAACGGTCTGGTAAACCGGTACGCTTGTGGATTGGAACGCAGCGGAATGGGTGAAAATACCCGAACAATCATGTTAGTACCCGCCGGGATCGAGTTTTTCGCCTTGACATTTGCCCTGCTACGAATCGGTGCCGTACCTGTTTTTATCGATCCCGGAATGGGGGCCCGCGCGATGGTTGACGCTTTAGCCGGTGTTGAGGCCGAGGCGTTTATCGGCATTGCCAGGGCTCAATTATTGAGAAAAATTTACCCCAAACAGTTCGGAACGGTGAAGACGAGTGTGACTGTTGGTAAAAGGTGTTTTCTGTCAGATTATTGTTTGCCGGATCTGCTTCATGGGGAATCGCGTGAAATTGAACCTGTCCGGAAAAAGACGGATGCTCCTGCTGCGCTGTTTTTCACCAGCGGCAGTACCGGTGCGCCCAAGGGTGTTGTTTATCATGCTTTTATGATGAATGCCCAGGTTCAACTGTTAAAATCACACTTTGGATATGGGCATCGTGAAATAGAACTGGTGACCTTCCCGTTACTTGGATTGTTTGCCCTGTGCATGGGATTGTCTATCGTTCTTGCCGACATGGACATGAGCAGGCCGGCGTTGCTGAATCCGCGAAAACTCGTGCAAAATATAAGCGATTACCATTGTACTCAAATGTTCTGCTCCCCCATGGTTCTCACACGGCTGGTTGTTTATGCGCGAACCTGTGAGGTTGTTTTACCCTCGTTGAGGCGGATTTTTACCGCCGGTGCACCTGCGCCTCCCGCATTACTGCAATCATTTCAGAAACTCCTTAGTCCCGGTGCTGAAGTTTTTACTCCGTATGGCGCCACTGAGGCATTGCCGGTGACGGATATACGCACATCCGAACTGTTGAAATTATACGCCGAGACCGACAAACAAAACGGTGTTTGTGTCGGATATCCCCTCGAGGGAACGGCAGTGCGGATTATAAAAATAAACGAAAATCCGATCCCTCGTTGGAGCGAAACACAACAAAACAGGATAGGAGAGGTGGGAGAAATCGTGGTTCGGGGTGCAGTGGTCAGTCCCGCCTATTGGAACAATGCGCAGGCGAATGAGCTGAGCAAGATTTTAGAACCGGACACCGGCACTGTTTTTCATCGACTGGGTGATTTGGGTTTTATGGATGATGACGGCCGGTTATGGTATGTGGGACGCAAAGCGCACCGGGTCGTCACGGAAAAGGGGACGTTGTTTACCATTCCCTGTGAAGCGGTTTTTAACAAGCATCCGCGGGTGCGACGATGTGCGCTGGTTGGAGTTCCCATTAAGGGATCGAAATTTGAGCAACCCGTGTTGTGCGTGCAGTTGAAACCGCATGACAGGGGCCGGAACAAAAAAAAGCTGATCGGCGAACTGTCCGAGCTGGGCCGGTCGTTTTCCATGACCCGGGATATTAAAGTTTTCCTTTTTCCCCGCCGGTTTCCGGTGGACCCGCGGCATAATGCAAAAATATGCCGGGAAAAATTGGCCCTGTGGGCGGTGAGGAGGATATCATAAAGGTGCTTGTGACAGGAGGGGGAGGATTTATCGGCAAGGCGCTGTGCCGGGCCCTGCTGGAGCTCGGTTATTATGTAACGAGTCTGGGCCGCGGAGACTATCCCGAGCTCCGTCGCCTGGGCGTACGTGTGATCATGGGAGATATCGCTGATACGAAAATTGTAAAAGCGGCATGTACCGAAGCGGATGTGGTATTTCACACAGCGGCAAAAGTGGGTGTTTGGGGGCGTTATGTTGATTTTTACCGGACAAATGTGACCGGAACGCAAAATGTGATAACCGCCTGTCTGGACTGCGGTGTCGGAACGTTGGTATTTACCAGTTCGGCCAGTGTTGTTTTCGGCGGCCGGGATATTTGCGGTGGAAATGAAGATTTACCTTATCCGCTACGGCCGATGTCTTTTTATACGGCGACCAAGGCGCGGGCGGAGCAGGCGGTTTTAAATGCCAACTCACCCCGGCTCAAGACGGTTTCATTGCGTCCGCATCTGGTTTGGGGACCGGGGGATCCGCACATTGTCCCGCGGCTTGTCACCCGCGCGCGGCAGGGTAGATTGCGGAAAATCGGCCGGCGGACACATCTGATCGATACGACGTATATTGATAATATCATAAACGCTCATCTGTGTGCTGTTAAGGCAATAAAAAAAAAGAGCGATACCTCCGGTCGCGCTTACTTTATAACCAACGGTGAGCCCATACCGGTGTGGGATTTTGTCAATTTGGTTTTGGCAGCCGCGGATGTGGCGCCGGTTACAAAGGTTGTTTCACCACCGCTCGCATTGGCGTTTGCAGGAGCATTGGAGTTTACCTACAAGAGTCTAAACCTGAAAGGAGAACCGCCGTTCGTCCGGTTTGTCGTGCATGAAATGTGTTCGTCGCACTGGTTCGATATCGGTTCTGCAAAACAGTATCTGGGATATGAGCCCGCTGTAACCGTTAAAGACGGGATGAAAAGGCTGGAGGAGTGGATGCGGAGGGGAAAATAAAGTGGGAAGCATTTCTGCAGGCAAAGTATTTTTTATAAGCCAGGCAATAGCAAACCGGCAGCATATGGTCGTTGAGTGAATTTTTAAATGAGACTACTGTATCCTGGATAAAGTAATGATACCTGTCGGAAATTCCTTGTCCTGTCTGGAGGCAATCTCGAACCAGATGCCATTTCCTGGTGTAACAAGGTGAGGAGAAATTGAGCCGTGAACCTTACTTGTTCATTGGGATTATCCGTTTCGCCCGATTGCTCAATAAGGATATTCACTTTATGGTTCTTTACATTCGTAATTTCCTCTTGGCTCAAGTCGTAAACCGGACTGGTCATCAGGTCTGTAAGTCCTGGTGGTAAGGGCTGATTATTGATGGTTTTTAGTAGATTTTGAGAGCCATTACTCACCTTCAACGAGCTGTCCGTTGATGTACAGGTCGATATTTTTGATACAACGGATAACCGTCGCAAGGTGATGCCATTTGGCCCTGTCCAGAACGTATTTTGTCGTTTTGGATTAGTAAAGAAAGTAAAAAAAAGAAATTATGCAATTAAAAATTAAACTATTGCTGGATTTTTATCGGTGCCGGATAAACATTATCCTGCAATGGCCGTTTCCTCATACAACCGTCGATACCGAAAAGATCCGAAACGGTCCGGGTTCGGAATTTGCGAATTCGCCCTTTTCGATCAGATTTATCGCTTCTTCCAGTGAGGGAAGTAAGCAATAGCTGTTGGTTTGGATCTTTTTGGCGAGTCCATTGCAGGACA
>JAFGEC010000640.1 GCA_016931775.1 Candidatus Zhuqueibacterota bacterium
ATATAACAGAACCTGGATTTAATTATATAAAAACATATCCTTTGTCACCCTATGTTCATATGGTTATTGGTAGCGTTATTTTATATTATGTAAATACTGGCCAATTTGAAAAAGTTCAAAGTAAATTATTTCCCTATGCAAAATCGGTAATCCCCAATTATAAATGCAGAACAAATATTGAACAAATTTATGAAATGATGGTGGATAAAAAATGAAAAAATTATTTTTTATTTTTTTTGTTATCAGCTTTTTTTGCAATGTATACCCGTCAAGTATTTTTACTTTGAAAACCGTATATGAAAAAATGAGTAAAGTCGAATACATATTTATGCCCAAAAGGCTACTAATTGTTGATACAGAGCATATACCAATTAGCCTTTTTAAAAAACAATGTTATTTAGATGAATTGCGAAATTTACCTCAATATCATAAGCAAGTCATTGATTCAGAATTTGCCAGGACATTATTAAACCACAGTTTAGAATTTCTGACTATTCTAAGTCTTAACGAATCCATACAATTTGAAATGAATAAATCTATTGATACACTCATACCTGAATATATCGAACTGTTAATTTCTGAAGAGGAAGCGACAATCGACAAGACTTTAATTCTTGATTTTATTAGTATTTTAAAACAAATTCAAATTTATGCTTCAAAAGAGTTACAGGAGGATATCCAAAAAATAATATCATGGGCGCCAAAAACTGAAGGATTATTATTATCCGATGCAATTCAATTATTTGAAACAACAGAACTTGAAAAAGATTATGAAAAATCTCCTGAAAAATTTGATTTGTTTCAAAATTTCCCCAATCCATTTAATTCATCAACAAAAATCGCTTTTTCTCTTGCTACGAAATGCCACATTAACATTTCGATTTATAATCTTCTGAGTGAACGAGTTACTGTGCTACTTGATGATTATTACTGTTCAGGCCAGTATGAAATTATTTGGAATGGATTGGATTTAAACGGATTGCCTGTCCCGTCCGGACAATATGTTGTCAAATTGGCAACACCAGCATTTTCGAAAATACAGAAAATGATTTTAATTCGATAAACAAAGGTATGAAAATGAAGAATAAAATAATATACATTTATTTTTGGATTTTTATTTTTAATGTATTTGCGTTTAGTCAATTCGATATTTTTCATACAAGCCGTGTGTTAAATTTGGCAATGGATCAACCTATCAATGTACTCGATAAAACAACTGCAAATTTATTACTTTCTACCTTTCCGGCACTTCAAAACTCTCTTGGAACCCAGGTATTTCAAACGCCTTACGATGGCTTTGCGATCGAACAATCGGGTAATAGTTATTTGGTCGGTGTAGATAAATCCCTGGAAAGAATTGTGTTGATTTTTATCGATTTGACTCTTGTTAGCATTCAACCCGATAGTTGTTTTCTGGCAAGCCAGTACGGACTCGATCCCGGAGACGAACAATTTGATTCGCCTCAGGGCATTGTAATGGATTTGAATAATTATATTTACGTATGCGATACGGGTAATGACAGAATTATAAAACTGCAATACGATGCAGATTTGAATATTTCATTTGTTTGGGAACGCACATCCGGCTTGAATAATCCAACCGGTATAGACATAGCTCCCGATGGTTCTTATATTTGGGTGGCATCAACTGGGAATCACCAAATTGTAAAATACAGCAGTTCAGGTACACTCCTTGAGTCACGGGGAACCTACGGCTCTGGCACAGGACAATTTAGTGCACCTTTAGATGTGGACATTGTAGATAATAATTCAGTATATGTTGCCGATACAGGTAATAATCGATCAGTTTATTATAATCTATCCAATGGTACTTGGAAGACAGTTGACTTTCCAACTGGATCTCATCTTACCGCTATCGAGCATATTGGTAATGAATTTTTTGTAGCTGATGACGGACTTGATTGTGTACATAAATTGACCAGCCAAAGTATCTATTTGGTTTCCGAACTTTTTAATAATCCGACATGTTTGTACACAATACCCGGTCTGTCGGACAAAATTTTTATGATTGAAAATTGTGCAGGAGAGTGGAAAATTACATATAACGATGCACCGGTAGATATTTTACAAGTTTATACAAATAGCGTTACTGACTCACTTTGTACTTTTAGTTACAAACTTACAAAATCGACATATGTGACAGAAAGAGTAGTTGATAAAAATGATAATATAGTGAAAATTATTGCAGACAATGTGTTTAAAAATGCCGCAAAACGTATTACCAGTGAATGGGATTTGAAAAATGAATCAGATACAAGAGTCAACAACGATAACTATTTTGTTCAAATATTATCTAATGATTATTTACGTGGTGATATTATTAAAGTTATTGGTGGCGAAGGATATATAGAAATTGTATTTCCAGATCATTATGAACAATTTCCAGTCGGATCTTTACAAAAAATCAAATGGAATACCATTAATTTAGAAAGTTATCAAAAATTGAAAATAGAACTATCAATAAACAATGGTATATCGTGGTCCTCGATAGTAGATAGTACAGTAAATATTGGTTATTATGACTGGACTGTACCTGATAGTTGCGGTGATAGTTGTCTAATTCGGATATCGGATGCTCATGATGGTATTCCGGCTGACACGTGTGATTTTATATTTCGCATTTTTGAATATTCTACAAATGGTTTGATCGTAGAGGGAGAGTGGTTGGCTGTGGATGGATTCACGAGATACTCATATGCAGGTGCTAGTAATGGTACAGTCATAAAATTACCGCCTGATGCCCAGGAACCCGGTTATGCCAATATGTATTTTGTGTGGGAAGGTGGGCTTTACGATTTATATTTGACATATTTAGATGAAAATGATGGCGCCTGTACGGCAGATATATATATAAACGATAATTTTGAATATTCCTGGATTTGGGATGATATAACGATTGGCAACGTTTTTATAGAACATTTTTGTGGTACCTTTTATTTTCCCGCTGAAGGGAAATTGACTCTCAAAGTCTCCAAAGATCAGAGTGAAAACGGAATGGTCGATTTTTTAAGACTTGTGAAAAAACCGAATAATTACCAAAAAGGAACAATCTCTTCATCAACCACATGGACGGCTGTGAACAGTCCATATGTTATATCCGGAGATGTGACAGTTAATTCCGGTGCCAAACTCACCATCGAGTCAGGAACGGATGTGGTTTTCCTGCTTCAAGACAGTCTGGCAAGCGGTAATAATACGGCCCGCCCGGAGTTGATTGTTAACGGAACACTGGAACTCGGTGATGTAGAATTTAAAGGAATTGCTGCCGATTCGTTTGGAGTGTCTATCGTTATCAACTCGGATTTCACCCTAGATAATTCGGAAATGACGGTCAGTCCTAAATCCGACCTGTTTTTTAACGGCAACGTAACGATAGAAGATACTGCCCGGTTAGATGTGGGTTATAGTTCATCAGTACTGATGGGCAGTACGGTCGTAAAAACTGTTGGTGAATTACATATCAATCCCGGAACAACGGTTACTTTTACCGATACATGCATTGTCGAAGCATCGGCGCGTTTTGTTGTAAAATCAAGCAGTTTTATAAAATGCGATCCCAATGTGATTTTAATCGTTCAAGGCCAACTCTGGGCGAAAGAATCCACCTTTCAGGGTACGGCTTCGCAGGACTGGCTTGGTATTACACTCGACGGGCCTTCAGCCTCATCTACTTATGTTACCGAATGTACAATCACAGGAAGTTATGATGGTTTTGTCATCAATAACTCTAGTCCGAATATCAAACTATGTGAAATATATGACATTACAAAAAGAGGATTTAATATAAACGGTTCCACAGCCGAACCGGTCATTGACCGGTGTAACATTTACTCGTGTGGTACTTACCCCGTTCAAATATTGTTCGGTGCTAATCCTGTTATTTATGATAATAAAATAAGATCCAATTATAAAGCGTCGGTCCGGATATGGCAAGCCGATGGCCAGTTCGGCAGAAATTCTTTCCGCTCCATCGGGGCGGAAGGAATTTATGTATATGGCACGAGTTCGAATCCGCATTTTTACGCCTACAACGATGATGAAGACGGCAATGTTTGGGACATGAGTCAAATAGGTACGCATGGTGTAATAATAGATGGTGGATTTCCGGAATTTGGAGATTATCCTTATTACGATGGTTGCAATATCTTTGAGAACCATGTCCCTAATTCGAAATATTATGTGCGCAACAACACTGGAAGCCAGGCGATTTTGGAGCTAAACTGGTGGCCTGACGGAACGAGCGGCGCCCTGTACGGCAGTGTAGATATCTCTCCCAATTATGCTCAGGAACCCGCCAATGCTGGTCCAACGTGGAAAAAAACCGTATCACCGTTCAGTACCGGTTTTGATAAATTTCGCCGAAGAGAATATAAAGATGCAATGCGGGAATTAATGAGTGCGTTACAAAATAACAGCGAATCACCCGATGCTGAAATGGCTGTTTTAAAAATGGCTAAAGCAGCGTTAAAAACCGGTGATTTGACAATTCTCGAATCATTCTTGAAAATTTTAAAACACTCTCAAAATCCACAGGTAAGATATCAGGTTAGGGCCTGGGCTTGTTTTCTACAAGCTGCCAGACATGATATGGTCAAAGCGGAGCAAATTGCAATGGAGGCCCCTCCAGGAAGTTTGGACGAAAGAGCAAATCTGTTATCACTTGTTTCTTTTTACCACTCTCATGGCGATAGTGTTGCCGCTGAAAGAATTGCCAATATTTTAAGAGAACGTCACGGTACAGATGAATATTTGGAACATTCCATTCAATCGGTACTGGAAACAAAGTTTGATTTTGAACAAATGTCCTTAAATTATCCGCCCGACCTTCTGGCAAATAGTGAAGAAACGGCCGAATGGAGTGTTTTTCCAAATCCGTTTAATGCTTCTACCATGATCATGTTCAATCTTGAACAACAGGAGCATGTTTATGTGACAATTTTTGATGTCCTTGGACGTAAAGTAAAAACGCTTATCGATAGCCGCCAAGCTGCCGGTTCCCACTTTGTGTGCTGGGATGGGTGCGATAGTCACGGCTCGATGACGGCGTCTGGTATTTATTTTGTAAGAATACAAAATGGGACCAAAATAAGAACGTTCAAGATCACATATTTGAAATAACGATCTGTGTTATAATTAGATTGGATTCGTGGCAAACTCCCGATATATGAGAATAAAACCGTTCTTTAGCGGTACGCAGTAGCTGAGGGAATTATAAAGATTTGCATTATCGACACCTTTTCACTTTTTTTAATTGATCCGATTTTTATTAATTGTTATATTAAAAATATTAAACACTGATCTCGAGTAAAGGGAAATCCACATGCCCACAATTTTGTATGTTATGGGGTGGCGGTTCTTCTTTTATGCGAATGAATTACACGAACCGATCCATATTCATTGCCGCAAAGCTGAAAAAGAATGCAAATACTGGCTTGATAGAGAAAATTTTGATGCACAGGAGGCTTATAGTTATAATATGAACGACAAAGACAGGCGTCAGGTAAAAAAAATAATATATGAATACTTTGAACTTATCGAAAGTGAATGGGATAATTTTCACAGGGAGATTTAGACATGAAAAAAGTTCATCATGTTAAAAAAATAAAATTCACAACAGAAAAAATGTTTCTTCACGTTGATGGTAAAAAATATGTGTTTTCACTGGAAAAAATTTCAAAAAAATTATATGATGCTTTGGAATTTGAACGGGAAAAATTTGAAATATCTCCTTCCGGGTACGGCATTCACTGGCCTTTGCTCGATGAGGATCTATCCATCGATGGTCTGATTGGGGTGGAGCACGATATTTCGCAACCTCGGGAGAAAGTAATGATGTAAATTCGCCTGTTTTTATGGCGCCCCCTCAGAGCTCTATAGAATTGGAATGATTCCCAAAATGTATTAAATTTAAAATATTAAAATTTTTAGCCGTCCCGTTGAAAAAATGGCTGAAATCGTAAATTATATTTCAAGGGATAGTCTGTCGGCGGTAAAAAGCTGGGCAGCGGTTGTTTTTAACAAGGTGGAGAATCTGAAACAGTTTCCGAATTTGGTTGTATCTGTCCTTATTTCTTCTCCACCTCTACCTTGCCTGCTGTCATGGAACGTTTGTTTTCCTGCAACAATTGCTGCAATTCATTGACGATTCTTGAATGCGAAGATCCTTCAATGGCACGTACGGCAATTTCCTGCACCTTTTCCATCGACTTGTCAAGTTGTTTCGACAGGCTGTCCAGTTGGCCGCGTTGCTCCTTGACGGTTTGTTCCAAGGACTGGATACGTGTGTTGAGAACGTTTTTTTCACCGGTAAATTCCTGCTTGACCAGCTCCTCACGGACCTTGGCCTCCGTCGCAAGCCGTTCCGTGGTCTCTTTAACTGCAGCATCAAAGGCGGATTTTTTCTCGGTTTCCAGGACTTGAATCCGGTTTTCCAGGTCCTTAATACTTTTTTCGCGCTCTACAACCACGGACTCACGTTCGGTTAGCTCCTTTTCCGATTGCTCGCGCTTGAGCGCCAGTTCCCGTTCCTGTTTAGCCTTTTCATCCTCAAAGGCATCGCGCGCCAGTTCTTTTTCACGGTTGAATTTGTATTGATATTCCTCTTTTTGCCGCTCCCGATCCTTGGTTTCCCTGGCATCCCTTTCCCGGATTTCTTCATCGTGTTTTTTCTTTTCATCCTGCCATATCTGCCGGGTGGCGCTTATTTCGGTATCCAGTGCGGCTTTTTTCTCCTGCATCTCTGTTTCAAACGACTCCCGGCGCAGCCGCTGTGCTTCGATCAACGCAGACAAACTGGAAGCCTGTTTCTGTATCTCGTATATCTCTTCCAGTTCCTGCTGACGGATGGCAACGGCTTGTTTAATCTGATCGTACCGCTGTAACTCTGCATCGAGTTTGTCCGATAACGACGCCAACAATCCGTTTACCTCGGATTTAAGCTCACCGATACTTTTAGTTACGCCTGCAGTAAAAAGTTCATTCGCCTGTTTAATTGCGTTCTGTTGTTTGCGTTCCGTTAATTTTTCTTCCGGTTTTTGTTCCGCTACCCGCTTTTCCTCCAGATGTTTGACCAAATCCTGATACGCTTGCAACATCTCTTTCTTTGTACTCGCCATACTGATATCGGCTGCAGTAGGTTTTTTTTCAGGCATTATTATGTCTCCAATAAATTATAAATCAGTTTTTATGAAAATACAGTAAATTATGGTTACTTGTCAAGTGATTTTTGGAGTGGAAGGTAATATGTAGATAACCGGGGGGATGGAAAGCAAAACTTTTTTTGTTATTTGCGATCCAATCCCGCAATGCGCATTGGCATCAATTTAAAATAAAACACCTGTTGAAATTTAATGACTTACAAAGACTCTCTAAATCAATTGCTTAGACTTCAGCTTTGTAACCTATTTAAAAAATATTTAGATTTTGACCGGATCAACAGGATTAACATGATGGTTTAATTCGAAAAACAATTGGAAATGTGGATTGGTATTGCTCATATCCTGTTGATCCAGTCAAATTATACAATTAATTTATAAACAAAAATTATTTAATGCTTCGGAATTTGAAAGAGAAAAATTACAAATATCCCCTTCATACAACATTAAATAATTAAACATCATCGCAAATTTCTGGGCGCCGATAACTAGCCATCGCCCCGGCGCTGGTAAATCGACTCCTTGTATTTTTCTCAACGACTACCCCCAATCACACCGACCCTCCTCATCACCTCAATCGCCTCCCGCATATCCTCCGCCGTGGCCTGTTCATGCACCTCCAGAATGCGAATCGTGCTTTTATTCAGGTATGGCAGCAACATGCCAAAGTCAAACGTCCCTTTTCCCGGTGCCAGGTGATCCTTTAATTCCAGAATATCGTGTATATGCATACCGCCCAGTATGTCTCCGTATCGGTCCAGATACGCGGTTTTATGGTCGTCGATTTTTAACCTGTGAAACAATTCGGCGTGCCCAACATCGTGCCAGTAGCGCATTTTACCGCCGGCAAATTTTTTAAATATGATGTCGAATTCCTTCCGGAATGGTATTTGATTAAAACGGTAGCGGTTTTCGACGCCGACCAAAACGCCCAGTTTGTATGCCTCCTCATGAATGGGATCCAGGCATTTTAAAACGGCATCAAAATAAGGCACGGCTTTTCCCTGCCGTTCCGCCAGTTTTTTGTTGAACCAGTTTTTGAACCCGTCGCCGTCCAGTTCACCCCGGTGACAAAATCCGAAATGGACCTTCTCCAGTTCCGAATCCATGTCCACCTGGCCCAGGTGAAACACCACCAGCTTTGCCTCCAGATCGGCGGCATGTCTAATTGTTTGGATAGAGTACTTGACCGCCAGCGCTCTTTCATCCGCGTCCAAAGACGACAGCATAAAAAAATCCCCGCTCGGCCGCACGGCCGGATAATCCTTTGGTATGGGACAAAAATTATGCACGGTCAGCACCTGAAATTCGCTGGATTTCAGCCGTTTTTTGATTTTTAAAAATTCGTCGTGACTGATGCGATAATCCACCTCCAGGGCGGACGAACCGGTTTCCAGCATGGCATCCAGAAGTGCATGACCATCCGGTATAACCCCTGATCTGAGGCTGGTGGAAATGCCGATAATGTTTTCGATAATAATCTCCTATGACCTTCTCTATATGAATGACTTTGACTTTAATTAGTTAAAAAAATATTTTAAATTTGACAGGATCAACAAGATCAACATGATAGCTTTATCGGAAAAGTAATTTGAAATAAGGACGAGTGTTACCCATATCTTGTTTCCCGCAATGCGCATAGCCGTCAACCTAAGTTAGCTTAAAAGATATTGTTATAGTTTATAATGGTTTCTATTCTGTAATATTTTTTTAGCCACGGATCGACACGGATTAATCACAGATTGTTAATAAACAAATCTTTATGTGGTTTTATGCAATTCAGTTATATTCGCTTTTTCCTCTCATTATTGAATTTATCAAATAAGCCTTGTACTTTTAATTATATTTAACTGTTACCTTTCCGTGTTCAATCCGGTGCGCTACGAGGCGCACAATAGCCAGTGGGTTCAAATCCCACCATGGTAATTCGCCGTTCGCCATGAAG
>JAFGEC010000641.1 GCA_016931775.1 Candidatus Zhuqueibacterota bacterium
CCCATCTGTTTCGCCGTTTCCACCAGCCGGCCCACCTGGGCATCGACGGTTTGAACGGCCTGAAAAATGGCGGGCTTGTTTTCAATATGACCCAGCACATCGATATTGGCCAGGTTGACCACGATGACATCGTCGTCGCCCTTTAATTTTTCTATGGTGGTATCCGCGACTTTTTTAGCCTTCATGTCCGGATATTTGTCCATATGGTTGGTGCGGTACGATTCGATAGCGATGCGTGATTCGCCGGGGAACGGCTCCATCTGTTTGCCGTTCATGAAAAACTGCAGGTGGATGGCTTTTTCGGATTCGGAGATTTTGCACAGTTTTTTTCCGGCCTTGCTGAGAACTTCCGCCAGGGTGTTTTTGAGCGCGCCGATGGGCGGAAAGGCGACCTTGACATCCAGTTTGGGGTCGTATTCGATCATGGTGGCCCAGTGGGTGCGTATGTTTTCGTCCACCGGAAAATGGTTAAAGTTGGGATCGGTAAAACTTTCGGTCAGCTCGATCTCTCTTTCGCCGCGTATATCGTAAAAAATGACGTAATCACCGTTTTTGATTCTGCCGATGGGATTGTTGTTTTTATCCACCAGGCAGATGGGTTGCATGGCTTCGTCGTCTTCGCCGTTTTTGTATGCCGCACGGATCGCTTCTGACATTAAAAATCTGTTCATGGTTCTTTCCTTGTGTAAATATTGAATAAATTCAGGTACAATCAATATTTAAGTTATTAATTTTTGTGATAAAAACCAAATGGTTTGTAGGCAGGGTATCCTCAAAATTTTATTTACATTGATAAATATATCTGCGGGAGGCTGTCCAAAATGGATTAAAGTTGGTAGTGAAATAAATTGTTAACAATTTGAACCGGTATCCACGCTCGAGGATAGAGATGTAAGTTGACGACAACTATTAAATGGGGTGAGGATACCGGTAATAATAATACTTGGACCGCTTCGGCTTTCCCGCTCGTGCTGATCCGGGAATTCGGCAGTCATGTCATTAATAAACACGTGGGCTTTTGATGCGTCGTCGATGGCCGCGGGGTGATCCTCAGCGGGCTCCGCACGATATCCTGTCCCGCATTGCGCATAGCAGTCGACCTAATTGAGTGCTTGGATATCATTTACAATTTTTTTCCCTGCTGAGCGTTTAATGGCTATCTTGATATGGCACATAAAAAAATATAACAAAGGCAATTTTGGAGAATTGTCAAGATCACATGCCTCTACAATTTGTGAATTTTGAAATAAAAAAACAACATAAGTATTTGTTTATAAATAGTTAAATTTATTAGACCGGATCAACAGGATTGACTGGATATGAGTAATATGAATCTTTTCCTCTGATTTTTTTATCATTTCATCCATCCTGTTGATCTTGTTACCCGTCAAAATCTAAATATTCTTTAAATAAAGTACAAAGTCGATGTCTAACCAATTTATTTTAAGAAGGGCTAAGTTACTAAATTTCAACAGGTATTTTTAAGGTTGACGGCTATGCGCATTGCGCGACGGGAAAATTGTGCTCCGTAGCCTTTAATGTTTATTCTGGGATCCACGTTCGAGGACGGAGATATACGTTGACGACAACTGTTGAATGGAGCGTGGATATCCGGGTGGGGACGCTCTGCGTTCAGAAGCAATGAGCGGTTCCGTCAATCTTGTAAAAAACAATAGGAGTTGCTGAAGAACCATACATTTTTTAATTAAGGGCTATCACGAGGCAATTCATCATATTTGGATTCGAACCAATATTGTACCTTTAGTCAAAGCAGGCGATTAGCTAATAAAAGTAAAGAGTTACAGGCTGTACTTTTTATCATTGGGATTTCGAGAAGAGTCCAGTTGTAGGGTGCGGTTCTATCAATTTTCTTTAAAAATAACAGCACGTGCGGCAGAACCGCACCGCATAACTGGTGCAATCTGCAGAAATGACCGATATCACTTGCCGCTTCTTTCAATCACCCTTGCCGGAACCCCGGCAATAATGACATTATCGCCAAAAGATTTCGTAACCACCGAATTCGCTCCGATGATCACATTGTTGCCGATCGTAATGCCTTCTCTGATAAAACAGTTGTCGCCGATCCACACGGAATCGCCGATTTTTATGTCCGCTTCTTTTCTTTTAGCAGTTTTTTCACCGGATGAGGTGGGATTCCGTTTGTCGTGGGTTCTGGCCTTGATGTGAACGTTGTAGCCGATGGCACAATTTGAACCGATGGTCACCCTGGCGTTTTCGCTCGCGAATATTTGTGAATACGAGTTGATATAGGTATTCGCCCCGATACTCACGTTGGCATCGATGATGCAAAATTCTCCGATAACGACGGAACAGTGTATCGAAGCATATTTCCGAATTAGATATTCGTTGTATTTGCTGCCGCGCCAGACGATAAACCGGCAGAAGGAATCAATGATCGGAATATGAAAATCCAATATGTTGATTATCTTTTTTATCAAAGGGGAGTAACTTTTTACCCCTTTTGTCAACTGATTTTTTCGATCCATAAATTTTCTTTTCCATAGTCAAGTGCAGCCATCAGCTCCCCGCAGCTTTTGTCCAGTTTGCGGGCCTGCGCCGTATTCCAGGCATGCCAGTGAGGAAACGAATACTTTTCCGGTTTGTTGACTTTTTGACTCATTTTCGAATCGAGATCGATGGTAAAATCATACTGCTTTTCTTTAAAATTGGACAAAAAAGACAAAAGCTGTTCCATCTTTTCTTTTTTGTTACCGGCGGCAAAAATATCTTCAAACCGCATATATTGTATGTTTTCGCTTCCG
>JAFGEC010000642.1 GCA_016931775.1 Candidatus Zhuqueibacterota bacterium
GGATTACGCTTATTCGGCGGAAGTCGCTGTGCAGTTAAAAGATTATACCGTTCGAACGGAAACCAGTTATATCGGTCCCGGATACACTTCCCTGGGCGTTTATTACCTGCTCAACGATCAGCAGATCCACGCCATAAGTGCCGATGCCCGGCTTCTGGAACGTAAACTCAATCTTCGCGCCAACTTTCGCACACGCAACGACAATCTTCTCGACCAGAAAATGTACACCACCCGGCGGAACAGCGCGCTGTTTGGAATCAACGTCCGGCCGCTCCCGACGCTGTTGCTGGTGTTCAACACCAACCTGAATACCATCGCCAACGATTCGGACAATGACACACTCCGGGTGGATATGAATATCCAAGGATACACCCTGGTCGCCAATTACCAGTTCCCACTGCGCCAGTGGACCACCAACCTGAATACCACTTACTCTTTTCAAAATTCCGGAGATGAAAATCCTTTGCGCCAGACCAGCAATGTAACGGTAAATAATTTTAATGCCGCTTATTCCGTTCAACTGACCCAGTCGTGGACCGTTAACACTAACCTGAATTATTCGGATACCCAAATATCCGGCCGCAATGGTGTCACCATGATGGGCGTCGGCGGCGGTGCCACCCATACGGCTTTGAAACGGCGGCTCAACACCACGTTCAATCTCAGCTTTAACAATGCCCAGACCGGATCGACATTGGGTATCGTTCTCAACTCCAGCTTTCGCCTGACCGCGAAGGATAATTTTTCCATCACTTTTCGCAACATCGGTTATACGCCGGATGAGGAAGATATCATCCGGGAAGAAGAATCCATATCGATTGTGCCGAAACGGTACAATGAAACGATCTTTACCATGCGGCTGACGAGGCGGTTTTAGGGGCAAGGAAAAACAGGGACTTGATCATTTTTTAATCACACCTGCTGTTGCCAGGTTCGTTTAAAATTTATACGGGGCAGCTCCGGCTTTTTTATCTAAATTTTTTAAAATATCAGCATTGCTCTTTTTGTCTGGATATTTTGGCAACGAAGTATAAAAATTTGGTGTCTTATAAGCTGCTGTAATTAATTAATTTATTTACAACTCGATTTATTCCATTTTTCTTCGTGCGCTTCGTTCCCTTCGTGGTGAAATTGTGTATTCAATTGATTTTAGGTTGACGCCTATGCGAGCCGATAAAATGTTTTTTCCAATAACTAACCCTTCGTCTCAACCGGCCGCCACAGCCAACCATTTCCCTTTTTGACCACAGTGCCGAGACTCGGAAATGGAACAAAATGTTGTGCAATAACAAGAACATTCTTTTCCGCAACAAGATCAAATATCTTTTTTTTACTCAGTTCGGCTTTTTCGGGCAGGATGTCATAAACCGATAGCCAATCGGGATGCTCCAGATGGAGAGGATAGAGTACCGTATCGGCAACATAGTATAACTGCTCACCTCCTGAGGAAAATGATATCACCACATGACCGGGAGTGTGGCCCGGGGCGGCGATCACGTGAATTCCCGGCAAGAATTCGCACTCTTTTTCCACATAATCCATTCGATCTTTAACGGGTCCAAGTTTCTCACGCGCACTTTTGACGTGAGATTCTTTGGCTAATTCATTTGCACTTTCGGAAAACCAAAAATCCCACTCATCTTTCCAAATACAATATCGGGCATTTGAGTAGATGGGCTTGCCTTTTTCGTCCAGCAGTCCCCCGATATGATCGGGATGCGCATGGGTAATAAAAACCGTGTCAATATCGGTCGGTTCAATCCCCGCCGAACTCATGGACGGTGCCAATTTACCATTACCGGGGATCAAATCACCCGCTCCCGTATCGACGAGCACCAGATTTTTACCCGTGTTGACGACAAGATGTGTATAAGGCGTATAGATAACATCGATTGGCAGGTTACGTTCTTTCAGGATATTTTCAATTTTTTCCTTGGGAACATTTTTAAAGAAACGCTCGGGCGGATAATCCTTCCCGCCATCGTTTATGCAGAAACATTCAAAATCACCAATTTTAAATTGATAGATTTCTTCGTGTTTTGATTCTTCTACTGACTCCTGGTTCAATGCCAATAAACTCTTGCCGGCAACAAGTGTGGTTGAAGCAAGGGCGGCAATTTTTGAAAATGTCCTGCGATCCATGGTATTTTCCAAAACATTGCTCCTTTCGGCGATAATAAATTTATTTTGAATGTAATATCAGGATTTATGCTCAGTGATTCGGATTCAATCCATAATTTATCCCCAAAATTATAAAATAAATTATAAATTTGAATTCTTTTCCACATTGAAAGCCTATTTACCTCATAAGAGGTCTATTATCGTTTCCCTTTTATCAAAATAAAAAAAAGCTGGTGAATGTCAAGGGGAAAAGAGGAATTTTTAACACTGCATTCAAGTGGAAGATTACTCTGAGATTTTCAAAAATTGGTGCGGGATGGGCGCAAGCGCCGGTTCATTTACAATAACTTGACGCATCGTGTGGCACGTGCCTTTAGGCCGTACCACACGTTTTTTATTTAATATGTTACACCGAATATGTACGTGGCACCTGCGTTTTAAGTACCCACTCAAGGCTGGTTTTAAAATGCTCGATGCTACCCGAGTCCACCGCGACATGGCACACAGGACGCGGAGCGTCCCGAAACCCGGTATCCACGCCCCATTTTGGTGGTGCAAGCAAACGCCAACGAGCTATCCTCGAGCCTGAATACCGGTTCATAATGTCAAGGTAAAAAGAGAAAAGATCTGATTTATCCGCCAATCCCGAAAACAGCACCTAACTTTTACAAAAACATCAAGGAGATTGTGGGGAAGCGGATCAAAGTAAAACCATACCCTGCACGTTAACAAAAGTAAACAGTTAACTGGTGCGATTCGGACACCTCTTTTGTTGGTTTTTGAAAAGAACAATAACCGAACCACACTCTACAATAGCTTTTCAAAATATACTTCAACTATCTTTATGTCTTGATCAAAGTTTTCAGCAAGCCACATCAGCCAACTTTTTTCCAGAGATTCGAGAGAATATTGAAACACGTTGACCCAGATTTCATCTCCAGCCTTGTTGCTTTGGCCTCCCATTTGATATGCCTGTTTTACTTTTCCAAGACCATTAGTGGCGATGAGATAATCGATGAACGAACCCGCCGCAGGATAAGCAATGTACGTGTAAGGATCACTTCCGACATTCATTGAAATCAATTTTTCAAGTGGTACCATTTCCCCGGATTTTAAAAAATCAATAATCCTGAGGTGGTCGGCATCTTCGTTTGAAGCTTTTGCCTCCGCATATTTACCAAAGGCTTCGACCATGAACGAACTGGAGCCTCCTCAATTCGTGCTGATTAACGTATGTGTGTTCTCATGCGCCGCCAGCTCAAAGTCCGGTGTTTTGCCATCATATATAATAAATGTGCCTCCTTCAAATGAGAAGCCCTGGCCCCAATGTTGTAGATAAAATAGCTTTGAATCATAATCGCGAAAATAGGCTGCAAAGGATTTTTCCCATACCACTTGTTCTTGCTTAAATAAATCAAGAATAAATCGAACGGATTTCTCGTTGACATCAACCAGCGCCCGCATTTCATTTTTCGGTATCAATTCCTCTCGAAAAACAAAGTGGAAATTCTCTGATGTTATGCCGTCAAATATACCCACAAAATTTAATGATATCTTGCAGATAAATTCCTCACTCTTGAAATAACCTGTTGATTCCCATTCCTGAAATTTCTCCTCAGAATCCGTTCCGGCAGAAGCAAGAATGATTGCTGCCGACAATTTATTTATCCCAATAATGGGTATTTCCGGAATATTATTTAGATTTCTGTCAA
>JAFGEC010000643.1 GCA_016931775.1 Candidatus Zhuqueibacterota bacterium
ATTCCTGCTTCTGGATTTTATACTTTCAAATGTTCGGCTCCGTGCTCTGGTATCTGCGGGATTTCGTCAATACGGCGCCGGTGGATGCGTTTCTCGCTTCCATTCGCATACCCCTCAAGTTTGATGTGGAACATGTGACGGTGATTAACGCCGGCACAATTATTCTGCTCCAAGTTGTCATCAGCCGCATCGTAAAAAACATCAAACCGCTGCCTACCATGGTGGCCGGCATATTTTTCGGTTTTATCGGATTTATCCTGCTGGCCTTTGTCAACAACAATCCCTGGCTGTTTATCGCCGGAATCGCGGTTTTCAGTATCGGTGAAATGACGGCGCATCCCAAATACTACAGTTATATCGGCCTTGTGGCTCCGGCGGATAAAAAGGCGGTGTACATGGGGTATGCGTTTTTATACGGTGTGATCGGCAGCCTGGTGGGAAGCAACCTGGGCGGCTCTTTGTACGAAAATCTGCTTAAACCCCTGGTCGGGCAGACCGGCATTGAAAATCAACTGAGAAATTTCTGGCTTTTATTTGCCGGACTCGGGATTTTGTCCATGCTGGGACTGGTGTTGTACAATAAATTTTTCGCCCAGGATACACCGGCTACCAACAAAAATGCCAGAAGAATCATGACCGGTGTATACGGACTGTTGATACTGGCCGGCGGCTGGTTTTTATATGGAGGGGTTACGGCGGAAGAGATCAAGTATAAAACCATCGTACAGGCGGGAATCATGTTGGTCATTGGAATAGGCGGGATTTTTATCAGTTTGAAGCATGAGTTTCCTTCGGCGGCAGAGAGTAACGAATAAATCAGGGAGGTCTCTATGACGAAATTCGAGTATAAATGTATCTTTATCTGGGGAGGCGGAGAAAAAACGGCACGAATTTTGAATCTGTACGGTAAAGATGGCTGGGAGCTGGTGTGCACCTACTGGTGCTGGCATTATTTTAAAAGGCCGGTGGTATGAATCCCTTTAATATAAAAAAAGCGGATCTTGACCACGCCCCCGTCATCGCCGAATTTAACCGCCGGATGGCGCTCGAGACGGAAGATTATGATTTACCGTATGACCGGATTCTTGCAGGGGTAAAAAACCTGTTCGCCAATCCGCAATACGGATTTTACATCGTTGCCGTACATGATAATCAGATCGCCGGCTGTTTATTGATCACTTATGAATGGAGCGACTGGCGAAACGGGGTGGTCTGGTGGATTCAGAGTGTTTTTTTACCGCCGGAATTCCGGCGCCGCGGCCTGTTCAGAGCCATGTACGAATACATCCGACGGGAAGCCCGGCAAAACGGGGCCGTGGGTTTGCGCTTGTACGTCGACCACGAAAACCGGATCGCTCAAAAAACCTATGAAAATTTAGGCATGAAACAGGCGCGTTACCGGATGTATGAGGATATGCTTTAACAAATAGCTTTATTTTAAACCGAAAGGACCGTCATGAACCGGCGACATTTCCTGAAATCCGCATCACTTTTTACAGCGTCCATGACCTGCACGACTTTTTGTGCAAAAAAGCCCAAATCGGCCGGTTTTCCCAATATCGTCCTGATTTATGCCGATGACCTGGGATACGGCGATATAAGCTGTTACGGAGCGACACGGATCGAAACACCCAACATCGACCGTCTGGCCGATGAAGGCGTCAAGTTCACGGAAGCCTATTCGACGGCCGCCACATGCACGCCATCCCGGTATTCGCTGTTGACCGGCGAATACGCCTGGCGGCGCAAGGGAACCGGTATCGCGCCGGGTGATGCGTCCTTGATCATTTCCACCGACCGGTTGACACTGCCGAAAATGCTCTCCAATGCCGGATACCGGTGCGGCGTGGTCGGTAAATGGCATCTGGGGCTGGGCAAAGGAAAACCGGACTGGAACGAAAAAATTGTTCCCGGTCCGGCGGAAATCGGCTTCCATTACGGTTTTTTGATACCGGCGACCGGAGACCGGGTGCCCTGTGTATATGTTGAAAATCAGGAGGTTGTGGGACTGGACTCGGCCGATCCCATCGAGGTGAGTTTTGCCGAACCGGTCGGTGACGATCCGACGGGCGTCGATTTTCGGGAAAAACTCAAGGTCGGTGCCGACCGCCAGCACAGCGATACCATTGTCAACGGCATCAGCCGTATCGGCTATATGAAAGGCGGACATGCGGCCCGATGGGTGGATGAGGATATGGCCGATGTGATAACCGGTAAAGCCGTCAATTTTATCAACGAAAACAAAGACATTCCGTTTTTTCTCTATTTCGCATTGCACGACATTCATGTGCCACGGGTTCCGCATCCGCGGTTTGTGGGCAAAACCGATATGGGGCCGCGGGGCGATGTCATCGTTCAGGCGGACTGGTGCGTGGGTGAGATACTTAAAAAACTCGACGAAAACGGATTGGCTGAAAATACCATTGTGATTTTTTCCTCTGACAACGGGCCGGTATTGAACGACGGATATAAAGACCAGGCGGTGGAACGGGTGGGTGACCACAAACCCGGCGGCCCGCTGCGCGGCGGCAAATACAGCAGTTTTGAAGCCGGCACACGCATGCCGTTTATACTGCGCTGGCCCGAACGCGTCGAACCGGGCGAAAGCGCCGCGCTGGTGAGTCAGGTCGATTTGCTGGCTTCTTTTGCCGCAATGACGGGACAGCAACTGCCGTTGACTGAGGCTCCGGACAGCATGGATATTTTGACGGCGCTTACCGGCGAATTCGATAAGGGTCGCGATCATCTGGTGCAGGAAGCTCCCGGTGTATTTCTCTCCCTCAGAATGAATCAATGGAAATATATCGAGCCTTCCGAAGGTGCGCCTTATAACGCCACAAAAGATATCGAAACCGGACGGGAAAAGCAGCCTCAGCTTTATGATGTGGTGCAGGATGTGGGTGAAACGAATAATCTGGCAAAACAGAATCCGGAAATCGTCAAAAAGGCACAGCAACTGCTGGATAAACTGCGCAAGACGGGTGACCGGTTGTTATAAAAATGACTTGCCTATTCTGAAAAATTGCCGTTAATTTCATGGTTTTAGAATTCACTAAAAATTTTTTTGACTTTTACTTGATAGGATCTACATGATGGTTCTATTTGAATAATTCAATAATGAGAAAGAAAAACAAATATAATTGAATTGTTTAAAAATCTGATAAAACTTTGTTTATTAATAATCTGTCCCGCTGAGCGGGATCCGTCCCGCACTGCGGGATCCGTGGCTTAAAAAAAATAACAAAATAGTAATGATTACAAATTATAAAATAATCTTTTAAACTAACTTTGGTAGACGGCCTCTGCTTAATTCGGGATTGATCCTGTCAAATACAAAAATTTGACATTCTAATTCAACTGTTTTTTGACCGGCCAGCACAGTCACATAAACCGTGTCCGTTGTTGGGGGCAACCGCTCAGCGAATCAGCCGCCACTTTTCCACATCTGTTCCAACAGGCCGGGTACCAGACCGCCCTGTATGGGAAATGGCATCTCAAGTCGATTCCACAGGGATTCGACGACTTCAAAGTGCTAAAGGTGCAGGGCCGCTACCGGGATCCGCAGTTTGTCGTCAAACACAAGCAAGAGATTAAAAATGTTTATGCCGATCCGGAGTATGCCGGAGATGTTCGTGTGCTAAAACAAAAACTGGACGGACTCAAAAAGAAATTTAACGATTTGGACGAGGTGTATCCGGAGTTGCAAAAAGTAAGGCAAGCTTATTGGTGAACGATTGATTTTTCTTCGGGTTACAGCCACCTGGTGGGGCTCGTAAATATGACGGTATCTGTTTCACTCTCCTTCTTCACGCCATCTTTTGGACGACTTTATCACATCGTGACTCAAAATGGATGCGATTGCTTGATTATGAATATGCAGGCATATACCGGTATCGGCTCGAATTAAACATGGAATTATCGGTTCGTTGTGTTCGGGATGAGTAGATTATTCGGCCCAAAGTTATTCGTAATATGTCACTCTTGGGGGGGACGGTGCGACGCATCTCCGTTTTGGGTGGGTTAGATATTCAAAATATAGGTTAAATATCATGCA
>JAFGEC010000644.1 GCA_016931775.1 Candidatus Zhuqueibacterota bacterium
AATGAATTACTTTGATATCGGCTTTGTAATTTATTTAAAGAATATTTAGATTTTGACAGGATTAATCCCGCATAGCGGGATCAACAGAATGGATCTATTGGAGAAAAAATCAGAATAAAAGATTTATATTGTTCATATCCAGTCGATCCTGTTGATCCGGGTCAAATTTTAAAATCTGGTTCCAGGTTTTTAACCTGGACCTCCTGTCTGCGGCTCCGTCTAATATTTTAACATGGATGGGTTGACAACGGGACCATATTGCCTGGAAATTCAGCAGGTGTCAATGAAGGGAAGCAATCCGTGTATACGTCCTTATTTCATAAAAATCATTTTACACGTTTGACTGAATCCCTCACATTCCAATTTGCACAAATAGATACCGTTGCTGACGATGCTGCCACGGTTATCGCGGCCATCCCATTGCACGATGTATTCACCGGGCCCTTGCTGTTTATCAATCAGTTTTGTGATCCATTGTCCCGATGAATTAAAAATATTCAAGGTGACGTTTTGCAATTCGGATAGAGAGTAACTTATTTGCGTGACCGGATTAAACGGATTCGGATAATTCTGGTGCAGCGTGAATTGCCGATGTACAGCGACATTTTTCTCTTTTACAAAAGAATCGTCAACCGGTCCGTAAAGACTCATTTCATCGATCAGTATTTCAAATTCCATATAAGGACCGCCGGCATAAATACCCGGTTTAATACCAAAGTATCCTGTCTGGAAAATATCTATCCCGAATACTCACATGGGCACAATACCAAAATAATCCGATTTGGCCTTTTAGTGAAAAAAACATTCCTCAGGTGTTGAGATTCTTTTTCAGATAACTTCCACTATATAACACCATACAATATTTTACAATCGAAAGTTTACTCAAATCGAAACCAGTCAAAATCCGCATATCCCCGGCTTTCCGCCATATTGGGATTGATACAAAACAGGCCGACCTTGGCGCCGATCCATACACCCGGCACGGCCGGGAATTTCTCACCGATCTCCAGGTAATTTTCGCCGTCCGTGCTGTAGGAAAAAGTACAGGCCGCCTCCTCATCCACAATCACTTTCAGCAAACAGGTATTCTGTTGAATGTCGACCACCTCGACGAGTTGCGTCTGATCGGAACCCTGAAAGTAGCTGCCCGTGTACATACCTATTTGTAATCCGTCGGATACTTTTACCATGGCTAAATATGCCCACTTTCTGCCCATGATGAAAAGTCCGCTTTTATCATCGTCTTTTTCCGGAAAAAACGTGATCTGTGCCGTCACGGTAAAAAAAGGCGCCGGGAATTTTTGCAGCAGCAGATTGGGAACAAACCAAAAATTTCCGTTTTGGGTGATGTTTTTTACGGTAAAAAGTCTCAATTTTCCGGGATTTTCCGTCAATGAAAACCAGCTGTTTTCGGGATTCGCATGCCATTGCCACTGCAGTCCCGGATTTCCGGTTTCAAATTCATCCGATGTCTGCGGCACCGAAACCGGAAATGTTCGGCCCACATCCGGTTTTTGCCATTCTGCGACCGGCTCTCCGATCCCGTCACTGTTTATGTCCTCACCCATTTCCGGCCAGCCGTCCTTCCATGTCACCGGCTGCAGGTGAACGATGCGTCCGTAAACACCTCTGTCCTGAAAGTGGGTGAACCACCATTCGCCGGATTTCAATTCGACCAGACCTCCCTGGTGGGGACCATTGATGTCGGTATTGCCGGTGTGCAGTACGATCCGGTCTTCATAGGGACCGTAGATGTTCTTTGAGCGTAAAGCCGTTTGCCATCCTTTGGGAACACCCCCTGCAGGTGCGAGGATGTAATAGGTGCCGTCTTTTTTTAAAAGTTTCGGTCCCTCGATTGTCGGTTGTTTGTCAATATTGTGATAAATGATTTCTCCATTATCCAGAATTTGTTTTCCGTCTTTGCTCATGCGATGCAGATACAGAATGTCGGCCCGAAGTTTACTTCTCACCAGATAGGCGTTACCGTCGTCGTCCCAAAAGGGGCAGGGATCCTCCCATAGCTCGACCTTGACAATATGCTCCAATTCCCACGGACCTGCGGGATTCTGTGCCGTTGCAACGAACAGACCGTCATGCGGCGTGCAAAAATAGACATAAAATGTGCCGTCGTGGAACCGGATGGAGGGCGCCCACGATCCTTCACCATGGACGGGTTTGTTGTATTTCTCCAAAGGCAATCTTTGATATACATGGCCGAAAATCTGCCAGTTGACCAGATCGTTTGACTGCAGTACGGGTATCCCCGGCATACAATTAAAACTGGAAGCCACCATATAAAAACTGTCGTCGACACGAATGACATCCGGATCGGAATAATCCGCAAAAATGACCGGATTTTTGTACCGGCCGTTGCCGATGTCCGGTACCCAGGTTTGGGCGAAAAGAATGTGTGTGAAAAGTGCGATGGTGAGAAAAAAAAATCTGAAAGGTCGCATAAGTAGCCCCTTGAATTAGATCAATTCATCATGAACCGTTTTGCAAAAATTCTGAAAATGTGCCTTTGAGCGCATAAAGAAAGACGTCGGAAAACGATCCGGAACGTGGTTCTCGTTTATTCGATCATTTTAATTATACGCAAACAGGATTAAAAAGTCAAGTAGTAGGATATACAGGGTGTCCCCCAAAATTTTGTTTATCTGGAAAAACATGCCGAAACAATCAACCAGGGTTCTACAATTCAGTATGATTTTTTTACCCTCGCGCAGAGCCGGGGAGGCGCAGAGTTTTTATGCAGATTCTTTGGATAAAACTGCAGGGTTCTTCTGCCGGTTTTCTATAGTATTATGAGCAAAAACTAAAAATTTAACAAAATTCTTGACTTGTGCTTCACTCTGCGTCCCTGCGGCTCAGCGCGAGCAATCACCGGAGATACAAAGGAATAAAATTATTACAATTTATTAAACCACAAAGCATACGAAGACTCAGAGTTGCAGGCGAATTTTTTTCTAAAGGATAAAGAAAAAAGTGCAGAATGTGATAGAACTGCATTTCCGTTTACCATCCCACACCTTCCCGGGTGGGTAAAACCGTTACGATATCACCGTTATCGCGGTAGTGAAAAATCTCCAGACAGGTTTTTCTGAACTTGTCGGTGGGAAACAGGTCGTGATACGCCACATCCCACTGCCCGTTGTATTCAAATACCGAACCGTGTTCGTTGCCGATTTTACCGTGCCCGATGATGGTGCCTTTGAACCGATATGCTCCATTGACCTGGGCTGATGTGGCGTAATCGAGCACGTCGTATCCGTCACTTCCCATACGTGAATAAAGGAGATAATAGACCGCGTTTCTTTTCCAGACAAAAGGGCCCTCCCGGTAACCCTTGTGGCCGTGGATCTGAACGTGGTGAATTTTTCCGGATTTAAAGGAAATCATGTCGTCGTTCAGTTCCGCCATAAAACAAACCCCATTGCCCCAGAACAGGTATGACCTGCCGTCGTTTTCGTTAAATACCGCCGGATCGATGTTGTAGAACCATCCGTCGTAATCGTCCGCTTTGTTATCCTTGCCGACAAGCGGTTTACCGAGGGGATCCGTAAACGGTCCCACGGGTGAGTCGCCCACGGCGGCACCGATTTCACCCTTCCATAGTGAATATATCGTAAGGCATTTGATCTCTGATCCGCCGATTTATTTTTGAAGCAATAATTTTTGCGTCCCGGAAAACCGGCCGGCCTGTAATCTGCAGAAATATAATCCGCTTGAAAGTGATTCGGGGACGTACCAGGTTAAAGAATGTTCACCGGCTTTCCGCATTCCCCGGTCAAGAATAGCCACCAGCCTGCCTTCTATATTGTATACTTTTAAGGTCATTCGGCTGTTTTCCTTTAAAACAAAACGGAATGTGGTGGTACAATTAAAAGGATTCGGATAATTGGGAAACAATCTTGTAAAACCAGTCACTGGATTTTGTGAATCATACGGCCTGTTCACCACAGGTGTATTTCTTTTTAATTGTATCCAATTGATGTTCCAGGGTCCCTTTTTTACAAATAGGCGCAGCGTTTGTATGCCCTGGTCAAGATTGGCGGTTGTGTAGATCGTTTCCCAGTTTTGCCAGCCCCCTGTGCTCGATATGGTAAAGGTGCATAATATTTTTTTCCCCTATCTTAAATTGGCCCTGTCCCGGAGACATGCCCTGATCTAGTGCAACACGTAACGCGATATCATATAATCCTGCTTTTTTTACGTTAATGAGATAATCCATCCAGTCGCCGTCATCGATCCATCCCACATTTAATCCGCCGCCGTAATCACTGGTGTTCTCTGTTTGCACGCCCGACATCTGGGCATATTCTTCCGCTTCAATTTTGCCGGGGATATAGAGCACACCGTCCGGATTAAATCCTTTGAACAGGTAGCTGATCCACTTGTAGGTATCATCACCGTACTCAACGGTCGGAACGCCGGCAAAACCCTCCGTGTAACCGTTCCAGGCATTGAATGTGATGCCCTGACTGTTCAAATCCTGTACGATTTGGGTTTGACCGTTTCTCCATAAATCATTGTTGCCACTAACCGGTGATCCCGGGAACACAATATGCGCATCATATCCCGGTGAAACATCCTGGATAAAGGGAATTCCCGTATTGATCCAGTCTGATGAAAAAGTACGTTTCCAGCGCAGGAGAGAATTTTCATCACTCTGCCCTGTCCAAATTTCCGGAATAAAACACTGAACACCTAAAAGTGAGGCCTGCTGAGCGAGCGATGGACCGGTTTTCTGCGGCGTTGCTTTTAAGAATCCTCCGGCATAGCTGATCGGTGGCAGGGCGTCGATCGTAAAGCCGATCAGAACGTTTCTTTCCTGATATACTTTTTGCGCAACACGGTCAAAGCCCTGAGCAAATTTAAGATCTGTCATGTTATCTTGATTTGATGCCACGTGGATAATCGAGACCAGATATCTTTTTTGTCCCGATTGATCGTAAACCTGCGCCCATTTATCCCGCCAGGCTAGTTGTTGTGGATTGAGCAAATAACGGTCCACAAGTTCGAAAATTCTAGTTACAAGTTCAGGTGCAGGATTTTGTGTCGTACCGGGAAAATCATCCATAAAAGTAAATCCTGGCGAATGGGGCGTTTCGGCACAGGATTCGATGTACGGCGCGATCAGGATGTGTTTATTTTGCGTGATATTATAAAGTTCATCGTGTGAATAGGTCGACGTTTGCATAGGTGCCCACCAGGCCCAATTGTCCGTTCCGCGCGGCCCCCAATAGGACATATTGATCACATTGGCCCCTGCATCGATCATGCAGTTGACGGCAAACTCCTGATTTATCCTGCCTTCCGACCAGTTTAAATGACGCGAATCGGAAGGGTGGATGGTAAAAATGCCGGTATTCGGCGAAGGATTGTACTCGTAATACTGGCTGCCATTTCGTTGATTACCTGTAAAAAAGTAGCAGCTTTTGATGGGCTGGTTCTCAAATCCCGGATTGGCAAGACGGCCCCATTTGTTTGCATCGGCTTTGAGTCGCGGGAGAAAAAAAATCATCGTGAGTACAAATGCAGCCTCGACTAATATTAATTTTTTCATAAAAACCCCGCTGAATTGGTTTTTACATTGCCGTTTTACACCTGATTCCCAAAAAATGATAAACACTTTTTTTGAACAAAACAAGAGAAAAATGCATCATAAAATTTCTTGGATTTGTGAAAAAGATGTTTATATTAAAAAAATACTTCATTGGGTAAAAATATCAAGGAATTTAATTTTAAAAAACGTAGAAATCCGTCGAGATGATTCACATTTGATGCCAAGAACAAAAACAAGCACACAAAATATGCTGAAAAACCGCTTGGGACTGGATGTTTTTGTGGTGAGGAATATGTTTAATTTTAGCGGACACATCGACATGCAGGATATTCTCCGATGAAAGACCTGATTCAAATATTCATTGCGGACGATAACGGCTTACTCCGCGAGGGTCTTGTTTCCATGATGGAAGAACAAGAAGACATTGTCGTTATCGGTCAGGCGCCAAGCGGCCGTGAAGCCCTGGAGGACATAAAAAGCGTGCGGCCGGAAGTGGCGCTTATCGATATTGGAATGCCTGATAAGGATGGAATCGAATTGACACGTATACTGCGTCAAGATGCCCCGGAAGTAAAAGTGATTATCCTCGGTATGATCGATTTGACCGATGAAATCATGCAATGTATCGAGGCCGGAGCTGCCGGATATGTCCTGAAAGAAACCTCATTTGATCACCTGGTTAAAGTTATCCGTTCCGTTCACCGCGGTGAAGCGTTTTGTTCGCCACAGATGGCGGCTTCACTTTTCACACGTATTGCCGAACTGGCCAATGAACGTATGCCGAAAATACCACCGGGATCCGTCAAGCTGACCGCCCGCGAACTGGAAGTTATTACCTTGATTTCCGAAGGTTTATCAAATAAACAAATTGCTCAACGGCTTTTTATCGAAACCCAGACAGTGAAAAATCACGTGCATAATATTCTCGACAAACTGCAATTACAAAACCGCCTTGAAGCCGTACAATATGCCCGCGAAAGGAACCTGCTAAAAAAAGAAAAATAGTACCGGAACTCTTTCCCTCCTCGTACCGGTACTTTTCCGTCTTTTTACTTGTACTGGGCTACATTGGACTAGTTCCTTCTATGAATCCATTTTGAATCCATGTGTCCATTGTTTTCTCCCTCAGAATTACCTATAATTGTGGTAATATGAAACGCAGTAATGAGAAAATCAAAGTGATCCTGGCCAGCCGTCCAAAGATGTTGTCTGATGTGATTAGAAATATGGTTGAGCATCAGCAAGATATGGAGGTTATCGGTGAGGTGCTTGATCCTATCGAACTTTTAATTGCTGCAAAAGAAATTCCAGTGGATGTGGTCATCATCACACCACTCAAAGCGGATGGAAAACCGAGAATCTGTTTCAAATTGCTGGAAGAACATCCATTTTTAAAAATTCTGATCCTATCGGCAGAGGGTAAAACCGCTGTTTTATATCAGTCAAACATCCCTGCGATACATATCGAAAAACCTTCAGTGCAGGCAATTTTTCAAACGATCAGGAAATCCATTCAGTAAATGAATATTCGTTTTAAAAGATCAGTCGTAATGGACGCTTTTATTATTTACATTTTTTACGTTTTACAATCTTAAAGGAGTTACAAAATGGGCGATAAAGGCAAAAAAGATCGAAATAAAAACCAGAAGCAAAAAATGCAAAAAAAGAGTAACATAACAAAAAAGAAACAAGAGAAGGCCAGGGAAACGGCGCAGTGAGAGAAAAAAGGTAAAACAAGTTCTGATCGATCACATTGTAATGGTCACACATTGACGCACGGATATATGAGCTGTTTTCATACAGAAAAAGGTCGTATAAAACAGTAATTTAAGTAAACAGAGTACAGGATTGATAATCAAAATGGATGGTAACTTTATATTTGTCGGGTTGAAAATCAGCGAAAAGCTCAATGATGAGCTAGAGGCCAGTAAGGAATCAATGAAGCCTTTCTTTAAGGACAACAATCCCGATTACCTGCAGATCATACAATTTGACAACAACGAGTACATTGGCAAGGCGGTCGAAAGCGGTGTCTCTTTGGAGAATTTATCGAATATACTCATGAACGTGAAAACCATGTTAAAGATGATAAGCCCCAAATTTTTCTATGCCGAAGATACCATCCGGATTTATGCACAGGCTCCAAAATTGAAAAGAACCTATTATTTCTAGAGCGGCTGGCCATCCCGCAGCCTATAGTGCATATAAGAAAAAGAAAAATAACCGATGAAAAATCCATTTAAAAAAGCAAATTGCCTTATTGTTCAATCCGAGTTTTCTGCTTTCAGTTATTGGAATTACGAGGATGTGTGCAAACTGGTTGGGGCAAAATATCCGGCCGCACCTTTAGGATTGTTGACCGTTGCCGCCCTGCTGCCGCAACAATGGACATTCAAATTGGTGGACGCCAACGTTGAAACCGTGCTGGACCAACATTTTGAGTGGGCGGATATAGTGTGTGTCGGAGGTATGTTGCCTCAGCAGTCCAGCATGCTTTCCATTATAAAACGGGCTCAACATTTTAACCGGCCGGTCGTTGTGGGCGGTCCGGATCCGACCTCTCAGCCTGAGGTGTATCAATGCGCAGATTATCTTGTCCTGGGAGAGGGCGAGGTAACCATTCCCATGTTCATTGCGGACCTGGAAGCTGGCAGAACAAGCGGTTTATATCAATCGGATGAAAAAGCAGATATGACGAAGGCCGTGGTGCCGAGATTTGATTTGATTCGGTTCAAAGATTATTTGCATGTCGGTATTCAATATTCTCGAGGTTGCCCTTTTTACTGCGAGTTTTGTAACATCGTTGAACTGTTCGGCAGATCACCGCGTACCAAGACCCCCGGGCAGATGCTCTGTGAACTCAAAACACTGTATGATTTGGGGTATCGCGGACATGTGGATATTGTGGATGACAACTTTATCGGTAATAAAACAAAAGTGAAAAAAGTTCTGACTGTTATAAAGGAATGGTCGGAATTTTATAAACATCCTTTTTACTTTTCAACGGAATGTTCGATCAATCTTGCAGACGATGAGGATCTGATGCAGCTAATGAAAGATCTGGATTTTCGATATGTTTTTGTCGGTATAGAGACACCGGAAACTACAGCACT
Source organism: Candidatus Zhuqueibacterota bacterium (assembly GCA_016931775.1). GTDB lineage: Bacteria > Zhuqueibacterota > Zhuqueibacteria > Residuimicrobiales > JAFGEC01 > JAFGEC01. The sequence goes on from JAFGEC010000644.1 coordinate 8,680, forward strand.
GATTAAAACAAACAAGACGACGAATGTAAACAAACCTGTTGCGGCCACCATTAAAAAGATCAATCTTTATGGTATGATTGTCAATGCAGGTTTTATCATCGGCTTTGATGATGAGAGTGATCAAATCGCTGAAAATATGATTCGCTGTGTTCAGGATTCGGGTGTCGCTATGGCGATGCTCGGCATGTTATACGCTTTGCCAAATACCAGATTATCCAGGCGATTGAAAAGTGAAGGACGGCTTTTTGAAAACAGCTCGACTTTCAGCACGGACCAGACTCCGGTCGATCAAACATCAACCGGATTGAATTTTATCACAAAACGACCGAGAATCGATATCCTGAGAGATTATCTCTGTGTTCAGCGTTTTATCTACAACCCAAAAAGTTATTTTAGCCGGGTTATCCAAACTGCGCTTCAACTTAAATGGATTCCTAAATTTAGACCCGGATTTATTGATCGTCTAAAAACCGGAAAAGCCTTTCTGAATGTGAGCCGTCAACTCGGGAACAACCGGTCTACGGTTTGGCCTTATTTTAAAATGTTATTAACGGTTCTTTTTAAGAATCCAGTTTGTCTTGAACCCGCTGTCAATCTTGCGGCCATGTTTATTCATTTTCAGAAACAATCCAAGTTTATCATAAAAAATATTACTCGCGAGATTGAAGCCTACGAGAGTTAGCAGGTAGGGAACGTGGAAATGAATTGGAGCGAATATTTTGAGTTGAATAATAAATATATTGACGCCATCCTGGATTAACGGAGGAAGAATAAAAAGCGAATGAGTGCGATTTTAAAAAGGAGAATTGTCAACAAATTTTTTACTTGAAAATTAACAAAAGTTGTACAATATTATTGGGCGCGGCTGTTCACGAAGAGTTTGTTTTGAATTTTACAGGCTCTGATATGGAAAATATAATTTACTACTTTGCCGGCGCCGTACTATTAAATAATTAATAAAAGGAGATGACAATGAATATTTATGTAGGTAACCTTTCACAAGACGTCCAGGAAGAGGAATTAAAAGAGTTGTTTGAGGCCTATGGACAGATTGATACGGTCTCTATTGTGAAGGATAAATACAGTGGCGGCTCAAAGGGTTTCGGCTTTGTGGAGATGCCCTCAAAAGAAGAGGCGCTGTCGGCCATCGACGGTTTAAACGGCAAAGAATTAAAAGGGAAAACTCTTACCGTCAATGAAGCCCGGCCTCGAACGGATAAACGCCACGGAGGCGGTGGAGGTGGAAATAGAGGTGGTGGTGGTGGTGGTGGAAGACGGCGCTGGTAGAAAATAGAATCTGGTTCTCCCGCGACTGAATTTTTTTATATGACATGTGGTGTAACATTTCCGTGACCCCGTAAGCGGAAGTTACATCCACATTATTCAAAAATTCACAGTACAAACGGCCAGTTAGCTAAAAAACCAACATAGCCAATGGCCCAAATTTAATATTTTTTTTCGAAAAAATATTTTTCCTGCATTTTTTTGTCCGCATGATTCTACCTTGAAATTGACATACAAAATAATTGACTTTTTGTTCATATTCATATATTTTACATATATTCGTTATGTTTGTTATGGATATAATTGAGCAATATGAAACAGAACGGCCTACGAACATGCGTTCGATCCGCATGGAAAATCAGTGCAGAAATTGTAAAGTACGACAGATAATGTGAATTTAAATATGAGAATCTTGAAAAACATTTTCGAGCAAAACAAAAAATGGGCGGAAAAGGTAAAGCAGACCGATCCTGATTTTTTTCTGAAACTCTCAAAGCAACAGAATCCAGAGTATTTATGGATCGGTTGTTCCGACAGCCGCGTTCCGGCTAACCAGATTGTCGATATGCTGCCGGGACAGTTATTTGTACACAGGAATATTGCCAATGTTGTCATTCACTCGGACTTGAACTGTCTGTCGGTTATTCAATACGCCGTTGAAGTTTTAAGAGTGAAACATATTATTGTATGCGGTCATTATGGATGCGGCGGTATACAGGCGGCCTGGGAAAATAAAGAGCATGGCTTAATTGACAATTGGCTCCGACATATCAAAGATATTTACCGATATCACCAGTCGAAAATCGACGTACTTGAAACCGACAAACAAAAAGTCGATCTGCTGTGTGAATTGAATGTAATTGAGCAGGTTGCCAATGTCTGCCACACGACAATCGTTCAGAATGTCTGGAAAACGGGACAGGAGTTGGCCGTTCATGGCTGGATATACGATATAAAGGACGGAATATTGAAGGATTTAAATATTTGTGTAACAAACCTAGAGGAGATATCCGAACATTACAGAATCAAATAGTATTTTTTTTTATCGGAACAACCTCAGGTTTCCTCGGTTCGATATGACCTGGAAATAGCTCCGAATGCGAACCGGCTCAATACAAGGGCTTTATTTTCAGTGACTGGCTGGAATCGGACCGTTGAACAGGATACGTTCAAGTTTTTAAAAAAAGGAGTCATCCAATGACGAGCGAGAATAATGATAAGCAGGCAAAATTAAAGGGAATTATCAAGCAATTACACGCAGGCGTACCGGTCGATAAATTAAAAAAGAGTTTTGCGGATATTATCAAGCAGACATCCCCCGAGGAAATTGCGGATATGGAAAATGCCCTGATCCAGGAAGGATTTCCCGTTGAAGAGGTTCAGCGTTTATGTGATGTTCACGCCCAGGTTTTTGAAAAATCATTGAAAAAAGCCGGTAAACCCGGCAAAATACCCGGCCACCCCATCTACACATTCATTGAAGAAAATAAACAAGCCAGGCGTATCCTCAAAGACCTTAACAAGGCGGTGAAAAAATTAAAAACAGACAATCCGAAAGAAAAAGATATTCGGATTTTTAAAGAACATTTTACGAGCTTGAAGGAAATTGAGAAACATTATCAGAGAAAAGAAAATCAGCTTTTCCCGATGCTTGAAGCGAAAAAATTTACCGGACCGACAAAAGTCATGTGGGGCAAACATGATGAAATACGTGAAATGATAAAAGAGGTGGATGGGTTGATTAAAAGCCAAAAGTGGGGTGGACTGCCGAACAAGATGCATTCATTGTCGAATGCCATGAAAAAATTAATATTTCTGGAGGAAAAGATTCTTTATCCGACATCCGCAAAAAAAATGAATACACGCGAATGGGCGGAGATTAAACTTGGAGAGCCTGAAATCGGTTATTCCTGGGTCAAACCGTCAAACCTCTGGGATGCACAGCTGGCCAAAGCAACTCAGCCTATACCGGCGCCTAATCAAACAGAAAGTACGCCGCAAAAACAATCGGCCAAAATACAGCTCTCGCAAGGCCTGTTGACGGCAGATCAGGTTGACGCCCTGTTGAAACATCTGCCGGTCGACATCACATTTGTCGATGAAAACGACAAGGTATGCTATTATTCAGAGACCAAGGAGAGAATTTTCCCCAGGAGTCCTGCGATCATCGGACGTGATGTGCAGAATTGCCACCCGCAAAAGAGCGTGCATATCGTCAATGACATTATAAAAAATTTTCGTGAAAAGAAAAAAGATAAAGCGGTTTTCTGGATTCATATGCAAGGTAAATTCATTTATATCCGGTATTTCCCCGTGTATGACAAAGAAGGAACCTATAAAGGTGTGATTGAAGTTACACAGGAAATATCTGAAATGACTCAATTAAAAGGAGAACGGCGACTTTTAGATTGGTGAGAGTTATCGCCGTTCAAACTTGTTATGGGCGTATTTAACGTTTCCTGACCAAAACAAAGAACAATCCTGCTACCACTCCGTTCAGGAGCTGCAGGGTGCCTGACGCATTTAAACGGATTTTGATGGCGATGAGTAAAACAAACGCCGCCACCGCGATGACTTTATGAAATGTCACGAGAAAGACATTGTAACGTTTTCCGGTGCGTTTTAGCAAATAACCACTGACAAAAATAACCGTAAAAATCAATCCGGCAAAAATAATACGCTTTGTGTCTGTGTCCATCTATTCGTTTCCTTTGGTGATGTAGAATAAATGAGATATAATGCTCGATAGCAAATGATACTAAATCGCTTTATGAAAGGCAAGCGAAAACAAATAAAGGATGTAACCTGATAAAAAATTCATTTGATCATCCATTTTGAACATGTACACGGTTACTTTTTAATTTGGTATTTTTTTCAAATCATTGAAAAAAACAAAAAAAGCATTGTTCTTTATTCATGTATCCCTTATTTTACCATGTCATGACCCCAAAATTTTATGAAAACAATAACGAGTAAAACTCCAACTCTGTCAATTTTTTGATGCTGGTTGACAATGTACCTGAATCTAATCCCCGAAGAAAATTCGAGAGAAATAAACGATTAAAAAGCGAGGTTGTCGATGAGATATTGTAAAAATGTTACAGGTTATCTTTTTTTGATATCGCTCTTTCTTTGTAGATCCAACCTGCTTTCACAAGACCTTGAAAAATATTTCAGCATGAGTATAGAAGACCTCATGAATGTCAAAATTAAGACGGCCAGCCGTTCAGCAAAAAGTGTCAGAGAATTACCCTCAACGGTATTTATTATTACCCGTGAGGATATTTTGAACAATAATTATTTTACATTGGTCGATGCGTTAAAGGATATCCCGAATATCAAAGTATCGCAACCGGGGACCGGCACGCATGGTGAAAAATATGTCATGAGGGGATTATATGGTAACAATTATGCCAAAATTTTTATTGACGGAATCCCGGTCCGGCCATCAGCCGTGGATGGTATGCCGATCGGCGAACAGATCAATATGAAAAATGTGGAGCGGATCGAGGTTGTTTACGGGCCGGTTTCAGCGCTGTACGGGGCTGATGCGCTGGCCGGTATTATAAATATCATCACCTATAATCCGGGAGAAAATACCGCTCGACTCGAAGCGTCGGCGGGAACTGCCGGTTATATGAGCACAAGATTTTATGTGAATCAAATGAAAAATGATTTGAAACTGAATATTTACGGTGGATACAGTGAAAGGGATGATTATAACATCGATAAAAGTGGCGGTGCCGTGAGTGATACGACACTATATGGCGATATCGTAAAAGTCGGCAAATTACCTTCCAAAAGTCAAAATATCGGATTTGAATTGTCGTACAAAGACCTTTATCTCAGTTTAGATCATATGTACAGAAACGATCACAGCTCATTGGAACAGGATTCACAGTATTACATTTGGGATAATCCGGATTTGTTATACGGTGAAACGGTCACCAATGCATCCATGAAATATGACTTCAATGTCGGCAAAACAAACTTTAACAGTGTTGTTTCCTATTTAAGGTACCGGCTGGACACAAAATCCGCATTTGGAATGATTTTTTATCCGAATCCACTTTATAAATACACGGCATCTGATGATATATTGTTTGAGGAAACGGTCGTTTTTAATCTCAGCCGGAATTTTGAAATGGTGGGAGGGCTCAGCTTTTTATATTCAGGTGCGATGCCGAAATCCAATGATTTGATTAAAGCTTTTGATGAAGACTTTTATAAACCGTTCAGTAAAGATATTCCAAAGCGAGGTGAATACCAAAGCCAATTGCTTGGGGATTTTGGCTGGAATCCGCTGGTCTATTACAATGTCGGCGGGTTCATACAGGGTACATATTCCACAGATAAATATACCGTTTTGTTGGGTATGAGATATGATGATCATTCAGAATACAAGAGCAAGTTTAATCCACGTATTGCCGGACTTTACAATATAAGCCAAAAAACATCGATGAGAGCTGCATATAATGAAGCGTTCAGGGCCCCTTCGCCCTATCGAGTGTATAATGCAATTGCCGTCGATAATGGTAACGGTTCAATTTATTATATGCACATTCCCAACGAGGAATTGGAGCCGGAAGAATTTTCAGCGGTTGAGTTCGGTTTAAGGCATATGTTTTCTAAAAATATTTCTCTCGAGCTGGTCGGATATCATAATAAAATATCAGGACTTATGACAAGCGGGCTTGTTAAATTAAATCCCCAGAAATATCCTCTTGCGGATCGGGAGTATGCCAATGCCGATGTGAATAGCCGAAATGCCAAATCCGTTTTAAACGGTCTGGATTGCATTTTGGGAGTAAATAATATTTGCAAGCCATCGCAGCTCAATATCAATTTTTATTTCAGCTACATGAAGGGTGAAGAAACATTGCCGAATGGCGACAAAATCGATGTATTCAGAAATATTCCCGAATATCTGGCAAAGTTCAGAGTGAATGGAATGCCAATAAAAAATCTTTATGTGGGTATCGATAATATTTATTGCGGTGAATGGTACGGAAGGGTTTACAGTAAAGCCGACCTGGAAATTCCGGATCGAAAATCCGACGGTTATTATACAATGGATATTACCGCGTACTATCAAATCGGCACAGTATATGGAAATTTTAAGCTCAATTTAAGAATCGACAATGTCTTTAACGCGTCTTATGGCGGCCATCGGTACCGGGATAATCCGCAATACAAGAAAACGATTTATGGGGGATTGGAATTTTATTTTTAAACTTTATTTGTTTTCATATCGCAATGGTCGCCTTGAAAATAACAAAAAGATCAAAAGGAAAAACAGAATGTATAAATCAAGGATAATTGTTTTATTGATAATATATATGCATGTTCTGCCAAAATTATGCTTTGGACAGGAGTCGGAATATCAGATTAAAGCCGTATTTTTAGAACAGTTTACCCGGTTTATTGAATGGCCCGAGTCGTCTTCGGTTTCCGATTCTTCCAAACCGTTTATTATCGCCGTTATTGGTGAAAATCCGTTTGGTCCAATTCTTGGAAATACTTATGAGGAACGAAGAATCAAGGATAAAGATGTCGAACTGCGATATATCTCCTCGATAGACGAAATCGATAGCGTTCACATTCTGTTTATTTCCGATTCCAATAGGAAAATATTACCCGATATTATAAATTTTACAAAAAATAAGCCTATACTTACGATTGGTGATGCGGAAGGTTTTGCTCAAAAGAATGTTCTTATAAATTTTTATCAATCCGACGATAGAATCAAATTTGAGATCAATGAAAAAGCAGTCCATGAGTCCGGTCTTGTTGTCAGTTATATTTTGTTCAACCTCGCCAAAATCGTCAATCCAATAAGAGGATAAAATGAAATTTATTCAAAATCTCTCGATGAGAAGTAAATTGATAGGTATTATACTATTCGTCACAATAATTGCTCTCATAAGCGGTTTTACAATCGATATTATTGAAGATATTAAAACATTCAGGCAAGAACTGGTCAATTATACGGTTGCGACGGCACGGGTTATTGGTGACTATTGTTCGGGTGCCTTGCTGTTCGGCGATCACAATGGCGCCCAAAAGATATTGGAAAAATTAACGAGCATTCCGACGATTGCGAACGCTATCGTTTATACCCCCGATGGGCAAATATTTGCCGCACTCTCCAATATCGACGATCATGTCGTAACTCCGGCAACATTTACGATTCAATCGAGCCGGTTTATCGATAATTTCCTGCACGTCTATCAGCCGATATTTTACAACAATGAATTTTACGGTATGATTTATCTTTGCTCATCCACGACATTGTTGAATGAAAAAATTATGAATCATTTGCAAAACATGTTTTTTTTAATAATGGGTTTGACAATCGTATCCGTGTTTTTGGCGATCAAACTGCAACGAATTATTTCACAACCGATATTGCACCTGGCTAAAGTTGTCGAACAGATTACCAGAGAGGATAACTATTCCATTCGAGTCGACAAAAAGGGAATCGATGAGACAGGAATTCTGTATGACGGATTTAATAATATGTTGAATCAAATTCAGGACAGAGAAAATGAAAGGGATAAAGCCGAAACAACATTGCAGAAAAGTAACGAACAGTTGATTGTTTTTCAAAAATTTGCCGAAGCCTCTACCCAAGGAATGGGAATTGCAGATCTCGACGGAAATTTTACCTATGCCAATCCGGCGCTTTGCAATATTCTCGGAGAAGATCGTGTGGATGAGATTGTCGGAAAAAATGTCGAGTTGTTTTACCAGGAAGAACCTGCAAAAAAATTGAAAAAAGAAATTTTCCCATATGTTTTTGAGAAGGGGCAATGGACCGGCGAGCTGCAGATCATGTCAAAACAAAATGTATTCGTCCCCTGTATACAGGGGATCTTTCTCATCCGTGATGATAATGAGGATGCGAACAAACTCGCGGCCATTATAACCGATATTACCGAGCGCAAACGTATTGAAGATACTTTGGCCAACCACAAGGAGCAGCTGGAAAAGACAGTTAAAAAACGGACAAAAGAGCTTATCGATGCAAATAGAAAATTACAGGACGAGATTGAAGAACGTAAACAAGTTGAACACGCATTAAGACAAAGCGAGGCAAGTTTGGCAAATGCCCAGCGTATCGCCCGTATCGGTAATTGGGACTGGAATATCGTGGACAACGAATTACGCTGGTCGGCAGAAATTTATCATATATTTGGTTTAAGTCCGGGCATGTTTGGAGCGAATTATGACGCATTCTTAAATTCCGTTCATCCCGATGACCGGGAATTGGTTGAGAATTCCGTTCAAGATGCACTCAATAAGAAAATTCCCTATGGAATCGATCACAGAATTGTGCAGCCGGATGGTAGCGAACTCATCGTTCACGAGCAAGCTGAAGTCTTTTTTGACGACTCCGGGAATCCTATCCGTATGACGGGAACCGTTCAAGATATAACCGACCGCAAACGGGCAGAGGATGAATTGAAAAAAACCCAGGAACAGCTGATACAATCTGAAAAAATGGCGTCGCTGGGTATGCTCGTCGCGGGCGTTGCTCACGAGATTAATACGCCGGTCGGAGCGATCATCAGTATGGGCGATACTCAGCTGCGCGCCATTGAAAAATTGAAAACCAGTGTCAAGGAGATTTGGTCTCCGGATATGAACATTTATCCAAAGCTGCAAAAGTATTTTAAAATTATTGAGGATTCTAATAAAGTGATCGGTTCGGGATCCGTTCGAGTCGCTGAAATCGTCCAGAGGTTAAAAAGTTTTGCTCGTTTGGATGAAGCGGAATTGCAGTCGGTTGATATACATGAAGGATTGGAGGAAACACTGGTCATCGTCCAGCATGAATTGAAACACAAAGCTGTTGTCGAACGTGATTACGGTGATGTACCGCCGCTTTTATGTTATCCGAGTCAGTTGAATCAAGTTTTCTTGAATATTATCGTCAACGCCGTTCAGGCAATTGAAAAAAAAGGCGTCATTACAATTAAGACCTTTCGGGAACTAAATAAAGCTTTCATTCAGATTAAAGATACAGGAGTGGGTATACCCAAGCATGCCTTGAAAAAAATTTTTGATCCCGGCTATACGACAAAGGGGGTCGGTATCGGAACGGGATTAGGACTTTCGATCTGCTATCAAATTGTTAAAGCCCACCGGGGTGAACTCCTCGTTGAAAGTGTCGAGGGAAAGGGATCAACCTTTACTGTTGTTCTTCCGATTAAGGATAAATGATTGGGCACCAGAAATTTTTTATAATATCCCCTTCACCCGCAATGATATCAAATGGGAAAAACCAATGTCTTTGAACTGTATCACTGCATAGCCGATATCCAGATTGCCGTATATCAATCCAAAGCCGCCTGATATTGCGCTCCTGGTGTTATAGCCGATCCGCAATGGCAGGGTGTTCAGCAGGACGTACTCGGCGCCGATGCAGATATCGTTTTCACCTTTGAGGTAATCATTCATTGCAAATCCGATTGTCAGACTTTCCCAGCTGTATCCCACTCCCGCCCGCAGACATGTGGGCAATGGATCTTTCTGCTCGATAAATTTCAAGCCTGGTCCGATGTTTTGTATGTTCAGGCCGACATGCAAACCGGGGACAATAACCGGATCGTACAACAAGCCGATATCCAGCGCATAGGTGGATGCCTGTACTTTTTCGATCTGCGACAGGATATATTTTGCGTTGACGCCGATAGACACAGCTTTTGGCAATTGCCGTGCATAAGACAGGCTCACCGCCGCATCATATGCGGTGTAGTCGCCGGTTTTTATAAAATCCTCGATTTGTGGTATCGAGCCGGAAGAGGAGTAAAAGATTCCCAATCCAAAATTCCCCCATTGCGTGGGAAGAACGCCGTTGAAATGCTGCATACTCATATCCAGGAACCAAAAGTTATGAGAGAACATCACGTCCATGGAATTCATCCGGCTCAATCCCGCCGGATTCCAGTATACGGCGGAAGGATCATCCGCGATGGCCGTGTAAGCTTCGCCCATGGCGCAGGCCCGCGGTCCCACACCGATTTCAAGGAATTGACCGCCGGTAATTCCCTGACCAATCGCGTTCATTGCCGTTAAAAACATTGATAAAACGAACAGTCCGTTTGTTTTCATAATAATATGGTCCTTAAAACCTGATTTTTTATCCTGCTGTTTTTTTATTATTCGAATTTTCCGCCCCCTGACATTTTGTCCGGGCGCATCATCGAATGATCGCAAATTTACCTTTGCTTTTTGAGTCATTTCTTCCTGCCAGAATCCAAATGTATACACCACTGGCCAGATTTTCACCTTTTTCATTTGTCGCATCCCAGTCCAGCGTCGATTCACCCATCGTCTCCCTAAGCGTCGTTACCAGACGTCCCGCCTTGTTATATACTTTTATCTCGGCAAAAGCGACCGCATCACCAAAAAACGTTATTTTGTCAAAACCACGAGAGGGTACGAAAGGATTTGGATTGACACCGATATCCTCACTCGCATCGATGCGGGTTACTGCATCGGCAGCAGCCGGTATGGCGCTGATATGTCCGACGTGATCGCTCGCCGTGCAGTAAAAAGAATAGCCGGCGCCGTTTTTACCGATAAATACGGCGCTGGTTTTCTCCGTCTGTTGCCACAGCTTGTATTCCTCGCCGTTTGTCGAAACATAGACATTATACAAGTAAATTCCCGACTCTGAATCACTTCCCGACCAGGTGACGGCAAAAGCGACGTGATGCTGTACGGACACCAGCGATTCTACCTGTACGGACGGTGGTTCGTTATCGATGGTGTTGACCACCGTGTTGGTAATAATGGTGTCCTGGCCGGCGAAAACGATGGCTGCGCGGTTCGTGATTTGAGTGCCGGAATTTAGACCGGATTTGGGCCATATACTGTAACTCAACCACGCCTCACCCTCGGGTGGAATTTTGTTCGGCGGCAGGTTTATACCGTCGAATAGCCAGACTATTTCGCCGGTTGTGGAATCGAGTGTTGTGCGGGTGATCGGATGACTGCTGTCGATGTTTTTAAAAGTCGACCAGTTCAGATCGCTGTCCAGCGTATCGCGGACGATTACAAACGGGGGAGATGCCGTTGCCGCGCTGTCGTTTTCAAAGTGAACTTGATAAAAGTAAGGCCGGTTGTCCGTGATAAATCCTTCCACTCCATATCCGGCGGGCCCCTCTTTAAAATTGGGATCGCCCCACCATTCCGCAAACAGCAACAGGAATTTAAAGGCAAGTTTAAACATCTGTTCGGCGCTTTTGATGGAACCGATGAGTCCGCTGGCAATGTTGTATCCCTCGATGATGGGGATGGTCCACGGAAAAATAATTTCAACCGCCAATGTCACTCCGGTCCAGAACAGGTTCTCTCCCATATTGTCCAGGGCTTTTTCGCCGGCATTTTCGAAATCCTGCATGGTCAGATCACCTTTGTCGGCAAAGGATTCCGCCAGATTTTTGCCGAAGCATTTTGCACCATCCATCAAAATACCGCCGATGCCGATACCGCCGCCGTCATCGTCATCAATACTGCGGCCTTTTCTCAGCCGGGGACGCACCACCAGATCACGATACTTGACCCAGTCTCCACGAACGTTCAACCTGAACGTCACGACTTCATTCGGATTCAGTATCCCGCACCACAACGGAATTTTTGTCGAGTCGATGTCGGCCACCCGGAGTGAATCCCTCTTTTCCCCGTTGATGATATCGTAAATCCATTCTCCATTGCCGAGTAAAATCGTATCGTTTGTTGCCGTTTTGACGATCGAGCGCAGCTCCAGCCATCTGGGCACATCCAGAATCATCACCGCGTTGTCGAGGTTGATGTTGCCCGAATTGCCGATCATGGCGTTATACGAGAGCCATGTGTTGGCATGTGCGCTCAATCCGAACCGGGTCGGGCCAATGATGTCCACCCATAACGTCTTTTCCGCCGGTTCTACGGTTAGGCCGTTTTTGAAAGTAAAAGAACGCCCATCCGTATTTTCAGCCACAACATCCCATCCACCGGATTCGGCGCCCTGCAGATAAAAAACCGCCTTTATTGCTGTGGAATCAATCAGGAGGGTTTGTTCGTTAAAATAACCAAAAGCGGGTATTTCCCGGCCGTTTCTGACAAGCTTGATTTTTGTATCCTTGTCAAATCCGGAGCCTGAAATTTTTACGCTGAGCCACCCGTTATCTCCTCCCCGATTGGGTGTGACATCGTTAATGAGTAACGTTCCGGTGTCTCCCTGCTGGGTAACGATCACACTGCCGGTTACCTGATTATTGGAAGGAATCTGATCGCTTGCCAGAATAGCGGTGACCGTAACAGCATACACGCCGGCGTTGGCCGGAATCCATGGAGGGAAATCGATGGTTTTTTGTTCACCGGGATCCAACCGGCAGTCGACGGTGTTCCTGTATATATCTCCGATTTTACATTCCATCTGAAGGGATTCCGCCGATGGCCCTCTGTTGAAAACACTCGCTTGAGGTGTAACGGCGAGCCCTGCGGTAATCGTTCCCGTGGGCGCCAGGATCGTTTTGACAGTGATATCGTGTTCCAGTCTGACCGACATGGACAGGATGGATACCAGGCCCGTGTCCGGGTGCACAACGGCAAGTTCCGTCGAGCCATCATTATTAAAATCAGCTGCGCACAGTGTGCCGGCGATATTGCTGACGCCGTAATTAATGTCCGAAGATAAAAACTTGCCGTCTCCTTTGCCTAAAAACACTTTGATTTGCTGCGTAAACGGATTAAAGTCACTGACCACCAGATCGACGTTGCCATCCAAATTAACATCCAAAACCAGGGCACTGACGGTTCGTCCCAGAATCGCCAATTCCGGTTGTTCGCTCACAATAAAATTACCATCTCCGTCTCCCAGGTGGACGACGCTGCCCACGAGGCCGATCAAAATCAGATCGAGGTTGCCGTCGTTGTTTACATCTGCTGTTTTTATTGCATTACCACCGATCAATCCTGCAAAACTCTTTTTCGCCGTAAAACTGCCGTCGCCGTTACCTTTGTAAAAATGGAGTGGTGTAAACTCTGGCGAAAAATAATCGTATACAATTAAATCCGGACGCGCGTCTTTATCGAAATCCGCTGCACAAAACGCCGCGACGGAATCGGCAAATGATATTTCGGAAGACCCGGAAAAAGCTCCGTCACCCTGACCGAAGAGAATAATTATTTTGAGCCGATCCTCTGTAAGATAGGCGATATCGATATTATTGTCCTCATTAAAGTCGCCTACGGCGAATATTCTTGGATTGGCAGCTACGGCATGCTGCCGGATTTCAGAAAATCCGCCGGATGCCTGAGCCAGCATTGTAAGAATCCTCCCGTTCTCCTTATCCGCACCGACCACGTCGGTTTGACCATCGGCGTTTAAATCCAATGCCGTTCCCACTGTGATACGGCCGGGAAGATCGATTTTTTCAACAGACGATCCAAAAAATCCGTCACTCTGGCCGTATAGAAGAGAAAAGGATTCACTGCACGGATTGGTGACAAGAAGGTCCGTTATACCGTTTTTGTCGGCATCGAGCGCGACCGCAAATGGTTTTTCATTCTCACAATCGGGCAATCCGTCCGGAAACTGAGGTGCGATTTCAAATCCACCTATGCCGTCGTTAAACAGTTGCGACAGGCCTCCGTAGGTTAAAAACATGATATCCTGAAATGTGTCACCATTGATATCGATGACGATCAACGACCACCACAGGGATGGATTCAGATAAACCGTTCGTGAAAAAGTGCCGTCGCCATTACCATACCCAACACCCAGGCCTTTATCAGTGGATAAAAAAGCAACGTCGAGATCGAGGTCTGAATTAAAATCCGCCACACCGATTTTCCATAACTTTTCTCCCAGTGGGTAGGAACGCATAACGGAAAATCCACCATTGCCGTCTCCGAGGCGCACATTGATCGATTCCAGATATCCCGATTCAAAATGCCGGTTTCCGGAAATTACATCCATATACCCGTCGTTGTTGAAATCTCCTGCCATCAAATTTTGTACTTCCAATCCCATTTCCCAGATGGAATTCAGGGAAAATTTTCCTTGCCCGTCACTGGTATAAACATAAAGGCTGTCGATGCGGCTGTGGCTTTTTACTGCAGCAATATCGCCGTTCCCGTCCCCGTTGAAATCCTGGATGACACATGTTTCAAATTTAAAGGAAATGGCGTGCGTTGAAAGGGTGTCCGACACGATAAAACGGCCGTCACCCTGTCCGAGCAGGATATAATCATAATAATAATTATCGGGAAAATCGCCATGTGCCAGTAATTCCTGATAGACCAGATCCGCATAGCCGTCTCCGTTAATGTCTCCGTAGGCCCCCGGGAATCCGTCTTCCGAAATATTAAAGTCCGTTATTTTCGATGTGACCGGAGCGTTAAACTGCCCCGTGCCGTCGCCGAAAAAGACATTGAGTGTAAAGCCGTCCGATTCCACGAATATCAAGTCGACGGATCCGTCATTATTGCAGTCTGTAATAAAAAACCATGCATTTTTCATGGAAAGACTCCAGGGACCGTCATATATCTCTTCCGAAGTATAGCCACCGAACACCTGCCCCAAAAACAAGGTAATTTTTCCGGCATCCGATACGGTGATAAAATCCGCAAGACCATCACGGTTGATATCGGATACGGTGAACGCGGTCGCGTCAAAGACCAAGTCCAGCCTGGCCGGCCCGAATAACTGCTGCGCCCGGACCTGAGCGTTGAATGTTAATATCGATAATAGAACAAGAACGATGATTAGTTTAAGATTTTTAAACATGACGTGTCCCTCAATGTTTCGGTACATCGATCGGATGATGATGAGGTTGCAGGATCGGAGTGGAAGAATAAATAACATGTTTACCGTTTATCCTGGACCGGATAAGCGGCAGAAAAGACAAGATGAAAATTAAACTCATCCTGTAGCCTGTTTTTAGCGGCGGCATTAAAAGAATAGACCAATTTTTCTAAGTCTGAGAAAATGTAATTATTCAAAATGTAAAAATCAAGTGCAAAGGGAGAAAAATGGTAAAACCTCAGTCTCAGGTGGGACAGGATCGGTGCGACGCACCTCCTTTTGCTAAATATATGTAATTTTAAAATTTTTAACGAATTCGAGCGCCGGTGCGTCGCACCTTCCATCTATAACTGGGATATTACAAAAAATGTTCAAGACATCAGTTACGGGTGGGAGGGACTTTAAAAAATATCAGTTTAATAGAATCGCTTGTTATCGGAAATTTTTCTCTGTGACCTTTGTGTTCTCTGGTTAAAAAATAGAACCACAGAGAGCCCAGAGTTCAGAGTGGAACATATAGTATTTCCGAGAATAAAATATATCTTTGGAGATAAGACAAACACAATCGAAAATACGAGGCTTGTTTGAAGAATTCAATAATGAGAGGAAAAAACGAATTCAATTGAATTGCATAAAAGTTTGATAAATATTGTTTATTAATAATCTGTCCCGCTGAGCGTATTGGCGTCAACCTAAAATAAAACACCTGTTGAAATTTAATGACTTACAGACCTTTACTAAATGAATTACTTTGATATCGGCTTTGT
>JAFGEC010000101.1 GCA_016931775.1 Candidatus Zhuqueibacterota bacterium
GATCCTGATGGATGACCGGTACATTCGACATCAATTCCGAAGCGGCAATACTGTTATTGGTTCTTTTTATATAATTATTCTTGTCCTGCCTTAATCTGTAAATGCTATGAAGGGCTATTTTTTGATTTTTTATCCGTTTCCGTTCATTACCTATATTAAATGGCGCTCCGCAAATATAAAAGTCTTTGCCGATTCGGCGTAATATCACCAGATCGTCGCCTAAAACACCGCAATTGGGCGACAACTGCGTCACGGTGGATTTTCCGGAACCACCCGGTCCAAAAAAGACAAAACCTCGATTATTGCGTACCAAACCGGCACCATGGAAAACACATCCATTATGATGGAGTATAAGCCAGGAGTAGAGATTTCTAAAAAAATGTTCCAGCCAGGAAAAAGCATCCTCCTGCAGGCAAATAAGTTTCGCCGTAGCGTGTTCCCGGTCCGCAAAGCCCTTGAAATACTGGGAGCGGATAATGCTGCGTTCCTGAAAGATGATCTGTTCTACGGAAAACGGCACGGTACAGGGCTCTGGCGGTATCGGAAATGGATTCGTATAAACATCAATGGTAAAATCGATGTTTTTTTTCGATGTAACAAATGCGGAATAATATTCGGAGGCGGTTTGACAAAGTGTTTTGTCATCCGAATTGATTCGAAACACCAGTTCGCCGATTTCCAGATACAAAAATGCCGGCGCATTATTGAAACGCAGAGATTCAAATTCCTGTAAGTTCATATACGAGCTCATTAACTGTAATACCTGTCACAGGGATGGCACCCGAACGGCGGCATAATGGTGTTTTTCCCACCCTGGATTGCGGATATTATTTAATTTCGTAAAATCTATATAATTATGCAAGATATTTCCAGAAATCCCGCATTATTGTGCAATGACAAGTTTTTCCAGGTATTCTGTCTGTTCTTGATCATCTTTAGCGATTATTTTATAGAAATATACACCGTTGGCCATTCTATCCCCATCGGCATCCGTACCATCCCAAAAGACTGTATTAAAGCCCACTTCTCCCGGCGCGTACTCTATCACTCGCAAAAGTCGGCCGGCAAGCGAGAATATTTTTATCGAGACCAGAGCCGATTTATCGTTTTTTAAATAATATGTGAATTTCGTCGCCTCCTGCATGGGATTCGGATAATTGAAAACTTTATCGAGACAGAGCCGGCTGCTTGAATTAAAATTGAATGTTTTGTGATATTGGGTTCCGTCCATCTGAATTTCTGCGTATAATTGATGATGGCCGTCGCAGAGCTGCCGGGATTCATAGACCACGGTAGCGGAAGAGAATTGGTTGTCCGTTTCCTGAAGAAAAAGCAGGTTGTCACGGGATACCTGAATGTTATCCATACGCACGGTTATGTGTTCCGGTAAGATGTTGGATGTCCGGTCTGATTTTATTTTGACCCTTATTACGGGATTGCCGGCGATAGTATCCCCGTCCAGTAATTCGTCATCGATCTTTTTATCATTTATCCAAATGTCCAGGACCAGGCTTTCCACCCTAACCGGTGTATCCGGTTCATGAATGACATTTAGATCTATATGCCGGGTCGTCGCGGTTTTCCAGATAACTGAGGGCACGGCAAAGGAGGTATCGTTTTCCCCGTAAATGACCTGAAAACCGACTTTGTCATTGTTGACACCGCCTTCCTTTATGCCGGTCGCAGGATTGTCCGCCCATACCTGTAACAGTCCGAATTCACCGGGATTTTTTATCAGATAATCCTTTGAACATTTAATGTTGTTAATCCAGGCACTCATCTTTGTTCCTGCCGGTGCTTTTTCACCATGTAATAAAAGTTTGCCGAAAAAATAGGCTGATTGTGGTATGGAGACATTTTGTATGGGCAATTGTGTCGCCGGATCGCCGAAGAGATTGAAAAATTTAACGTGGTCTTTAAAAACCTGGCCGGCCGCGATTAACGTCAATTTGGATTCCAGGATGACAGAGCCCAGGTTACTGTTCTGATGCTTAAAAATGGACGTGTATAATCCGTCAGCTAAAATTTTATCGGCACTGGCGTAACCAAATCCACTGGGTGAATAACTGGCGATGGATCCCCGCTGGCTGTTCAGAACAAATTCTTCGGCAAGGCAATAGGCATTCTCCGCGTGGTGAAAAAATCCATTAAGACAACTGAGTGTAACCACGATAGGGTAACGGAGATTATTGTTCAAGGATTTAATATCGGATTTTCCAAACATGGTTTCACTCGCCCAATTATCCAGTGATCCGTGTCCCAAATAATTGGCGATCAGACAACCATTATTGAATTGGTTGATAATGGCCGAACGGGCTGCGTTTGCACTACCCGCGTCACGAAGATAAACTTTCTGCACGTTAAAAGGTGCAACAACGTTTTCTGAGATAAGGTCGGATGTGGATTCGAAATTTCCTCCTTCATCGGCATTGTCCGCGATAAACAGCACGTTTTTAACCCAGCCGTCCCCGAGAGTCGTTTTTTCATAATTTGTTATTTTTTGAACGAATTGATCGACCTGGTTACCGTTACGGGCAGGAATCCGGCCAACCATCATATCCGGGATATCGTCATCTCCGTTTACACAAGCAAACCAGTTGTCTGAAGATGTTTCGGTATGATAGGTTCCGGTTTCGAATAAATGAGTGGGTACATAATCATAATTTCCGAATCCCAGTACGCCGCGTGAATCATAACTGGCATCCCCCACCAGCAGGACGAACGCCGGTGGAGCGGGCTGATACCAATAATGATAAACATAGTGTAAAAATTGCCTGATTGCCTCGGGCTCTTTAATGCCGTGGTTAAATTCATTGAATATTTTATCGATGGTTACGATTTTTACCGTTAAACCTTGCTTCTGCCTGTATTGCACCAGCGGTTCCAGGTATGAAATAAAATTTTCAGGTGTGATGATTATGTAATCAGCCTGATTCGAAGGAGAATTGAGGTTGTCTCCTGCGACTTTGGAGAATGTGACCGGTTTTTGTTGGCCGGAGGCGGCAACTGCCAGATATTTCCGGCTGCCCGACAGATTATCTTGAAACACGGTTTTATAACCGGCGCCGTCATTATCTGTTTTTATGTTTTCAATACGATTCGGATTAAGCGTGTCTGTGACATCGTACACTATGATGTCGGATGATGTAAATCCCCTTATCGAAAATTGACGTGAACCGGCGCCGTAAGGCGAAAATGTAATGAAATTATTTTTCGCGACGAGATCGCGCCAGTATTCAATTTCAAACCAGTTGATCCAGATAATATCCACATTTGATCCGGTGTCACCGGGCATTCGTATCGCCAGTGTGTTATCTCCTGTTTTCAATAAATTTTGGGCGCAGGTCGCCTGGTTTACGTAAGATATCTGTCCATCCCACTTGTTGTCGGCGAGGGTTTCACCATTTAAAATGACGACGGTACGATGGTCCGGTTCCACAGCGGTGGATGAGAATCCTTGATATGCATATCTGACAAGAGGCGCACTTGAGGCAGTCGGTGAAACAAAATCAAGTGGTAGCGTAAAATTTAACGTTTTCGGTGCGATGATGTAATCCCAAAAAAAGTGATCCTGTTCCGGACCGCCGGGGATACTTGTCTCGTAATGCTTGTCTCTTTCAAAATGATATTTTTCTTTTGTACTGGTTACGATGACGGTCGTACCGGCCGGATAACCGTTCCTTGTCGATACACGTTTCCCCGGACTGTTGTCCACCAGCAGCCAATAGACATTCAAAAGCGTATACCGGCTTTTAATGCCGGTTGCATAAAATTCGATGTAATCCGTATCGTGAAAGAAACCATCCGTTTCCCCATGTACATAAATGGGCAGTTCATTGGAACGGTGAAATATTTTTATATATCGCGGGTCGACGCCCGTCAGGTTTAATCCGGCATTTTCCAGGTCGGATTTAGACAGATAATATAATCCCTCCCGGTCAATTTCGATTTTAAAACGGTCACCTGTAAAAAAAGTCCCGCCCTGTGGTATCTGTTTTTCGAGCCGGGGGGCATTCCACATCCCTGCCTGGGAATAATTGATAACATTTTTTTGCAATAATTCCCGGAAAACCTCGTGATCCTGGCTACCGGCAGATTTACCCAGGGCATTTCTATTGTGAAAAGTGATCTCAACGACGACTCTGTGATGAAAAATAATTTTGCCGGACACCGGATTGAACCGAATCGGATATACGGCCAATGAATTGACGTAAACGTTACGAAAAAAGCCGCCCTTTTCTACACGGCATATATCGGCGGGATAGAATTCATTTTTTTTATAGATCTCTTCATCAGTGATCGCTTCAAAAGATTTTAGCTGCCGGGTGATATCGCCGGGTTGGTTCGAGTAAAAAACCGGTGTTGGAACCGGCTGAATTTTTATCTTATCCAACTCTGATTTTTCCGCATCGATTATGGAACAAGTTATCTCGCTGTTTGGCGGCGAAGCGATCAGGACACTTTTAAAGGGTAATGCCGGATGGCCCGGTTGCGGATTCTGTTGACAGCCGCGAATGGCACCGTCTATGGGTTTGGGAAACGAAAATTCCACCAGCAAACGGCCGGCGCTGGATTCTGTTATATTTACCGTAACTTCTTTCCGCCCGGAATCGGGCGTTGCGTCGGAGTTTCCAAAGACACAAAAACCGGTTATGTGAATCAATAGAAAAACGAAAAAGCAGATTGTAAAAAAAGACAAACTGTTGGTGCGTGAC
>JAFGEC010000645.1 GCA_016931775.1 Candidatus Zhuqueibacterota bacterium
TTGTATTTTTTCATTCGCCCTCCATCTAATAATGATGGAGTAATATACGAAATTTTTTACGACATTACAAGCATGACATGACACTAGCTGTATTCGCGAAACACATCGTCGGATTGGGGCTTAATGGTATTCCAATTTAATAGAATATTTTGTTATTGAAAATTTTTCTCTATGATCCCTGTGTTCTCTGTGGTTAAAAAAATAGAACCAGAGTTCACAGAGAGGAACATTGAGCATTTTCGAAAATAAAATATGTCTTTGAAAATCAGACAAATGCTGTAAATGATCTGGAGTCGTCTTTAAAGAAAAAGATGATATTTATCTGTTTTTGGCCGCTTATTCCTTATTTGCGAATAGCCGTCAACCTTAAAAAAACACCTGTTGAAATTTAATAACTTACGGACCTTCTCTAATCGAATTACTTAAAATCGGCTTTGTAAATTATTTAGAGAATATTCAGATTTTGACAGGATCAACGAGATCAACAGGATCGACATGATGGTTCAATCGGAAAAACAATCAGAAATGGGGCTCAATTTTACTCATTTCCTGTTTCCCGCAATGCGGTACGGGCATGACATTCCGTTTTTTACCGGAATATACGTATATTGTGAGATCCAGCGCGATTTTCGGTCTATTCCGCCTCAAAGAGAAAAGCTTTCAGCGCACCTCAAAGTCACGCCGGCTGGATACAACTTTTGCCTCCGACAAGACCAACCGGGCCACCAATTGATATTCACCCATTTCCTCCGGTATTTTCACCTGAAACTGGAGCCGTTCCCGCCCCAAACCGGCCACACTGACATCCTGCTCCAGTTCGACGAAAAGTCCCGCCGTGCCCTCAACAGCCAGCCGGACTTTGCCGGACCACGGTTCATATAAATCGTTCAAAACGAATACCGGTACCGTCACCTTCTCACCCGGTTTGTATTCCACATCCCATTTGTCGATCATCGAAGCGACCGGCTCAAAAGCATCTCTGACATACATTAGGAAATTGTTTTCAAAATTCAACGATTCCAGCTCTATAAAATGGTCGCTGGTGGCACCGGCTTCGGGACGTTCTCCGCCGCCGGGCCGGGAATAGCCCAGTCCGCAAAAATGCATAACAGCGGCGCACCGGCGGTGCATGCGCCAGAATTCCGTCAGTGCCGCCAGACGCCGGGCGTAAAAATACCGTAATTGTTGAGTGGAAGCGCCGGGACTGAGCAGTTTTTCATAGATATTGGCTGTGAGCGATGTGGGTGTGCCGTCCCGGTTCAGCCATAACCAGGCGTATTCGTTCAAAATAATCGGATTTTTACATTCCTCCTGGCCGGTAAACAACCGGGGTTTGCCGGATGTGTCTTTGAGTTCCCATAAACGAAACGTTCCCTCATTTTGCCAGCCTCGGTAATACAGGTAAGGATGACTTTCCACACAATCCGTTTCACTTTGCGGCAGCGCCCAGCCGTTATCCCAGGGGCGGTTTGACATATCCATGTTTCTGACCGCCCGAATGGCTTTGCCGGTTTCCTCGGTGACTGATTCGTTCTGGCCGTCCCAGATCAGAACACAGGGATGGTTCCAGCGTTCCTCCATCCATTCCCGGTATTCACGGGCAATTTCAGTGCTTTTCAGGGCAGGCGGCCAGTTTTCTTTTCCCAGGTACCAAATGGGAAACTCGTCCTGAATGATAAATCCCACTTCGTCGGCAATATCGTACCACAATTCCGGCGGAAACCCGATGCAATAACGGATGGAATTCCAGTTCATGGATTTGAATTTTTCATGCAAACGGCGTACCCACACTTTGTCCCAGGGACGGTATCCCCGCTCTTTGTCTTCAAAAAAGCGCAGGATACAGACATTGGTGCCGCGCATGAAATAAGGTTTTCCGTTCAGCACGGCCCGGCCGCTTTCGGGAGCAAATGTAAAAGACCGCATGGCAAAACGGGTACAGAGCCGGTCTCCGGTAGTCGACAACTCCAGGTTGTACAGAAACGGTTCTTCCGGAGACCATCGCCGGCATCCGGGCATGGAAATCTCACCCGTGATGACATGAAATTCACCCGCAGTCAGTTCGGCCGCCGGGAAAGCTCCTTCGGAAACATTCTGTCCGGATTCCTTTTCACGAACGATGTATTTGAGATTTAATTCGTGTGCCTTGCTCCCGTTCTGCAGCCGGACGGCCACCTTTATGGATTCTTCAACCAAATCAGGAACAATTTGTACATTATCGATACGGGGGAAAAAAGTGCAAATCAGCTCAACATTGTCATAAATTCCGGGGATATATTTGTATTTTTCAAAATCCCAGCCATCGGGAATACTGTCCGGAACGGCATTCCGGTCCGCGCCGACCCGGACAATTAATTCATTTTTTTCGCCGCTGGTTTTCAGCAACCGGGTGACATCAAAGGAAACCGGGGTAAAGTTCGGCAGGTGGTCACCCACAAGTTGACCGTTTAAATACACCCGTGTTCCGTATTTCGCTTTGTGAATTTTTAACATGGTTGCGTCGGCAGCAGGACCGGATAGTGTAAAAAAGCGCCGGTACCAGAAGGCCTGGCGCAGATCGCTCTCAAAACCCACCCCTGCAAAAGCGGGCTGCGCCATGTCGACCAGTCCCGGTACAATAATCGATCGCTCGAATTCCTGCGGCACTTTTTCCATACAGCCCTGGGTAATATCCCAGACGCCGTTCAAACTGACCACATCCCGGGGCTGCCCGTTCGCTACACATGAGGCGATCCCCCAAAAAATCAAAACAAAAATTCTTTTCATAAATTGACCTGCTATTTTACTTCAAAAGTGCCCACCAGCCGGATATCCTGGGACGACGAACCGATCATCAGCTCAAAAACGCCGGGTTCCAGGTTCCAATTTTTTATTTTTTCGTCGTAAAACGCCAGCTGCTCTGATTCGACGGTTAGTTCAATCTTCTTCGACTCTCCGGGATCGAGCGGGACTTTTTTAAATGCCTTTAACTCTTTTATCGGCCGGGGAGCGGAGGCAATCACATCCCTGAGATAAAGCTGGACGACCTCGGCGGCTTTTACTCTTCCGGTATTTTTCAGGTTTATTTCCACTTTTACCGGATCGCCAGTTTTCACGATTTTGGTCACCTGCAGGTCGGAATATTCAAAATCGGAATAGGACAAGCCATGGCCGAAGGCGTACAGGGGCTCTCCGTCAAAAAACCGGTACGTGCGGCCTTTCATATTATAATCCTCAAAGGGAGGCAAATCCTGTTCCGACTTGTAAAATGTGACGGGAAGTTTTCCGGAAGGCGAAACCCGGCCGAAGAGCACGTCCGCTACAGCGTTACCGCCCTGCTGGCCGGGATACCAGGACGCCAGAATCGCCGGCAGGTTCTCGTCTTCCCAGTTCACGGCGACGGCACTTCCGCTCATCAATACCAGCACAACCGGTGTGCCGGTTTCATACAATGCACGTATCAAATCGTGCTGGATCGCCGGCAGATCGATGGAGATACGGTCGCCTCCTTTAAACCCTTCATATGTCACCCTCATTTCCTCGCCCTCCAGGGCCGGGGAAATGCCGCCGACAAATATGGCGGCGTCGGATTCGGCGGCCGCATCTACAGCGTCCTGAAAAGCGCTCTGACCGGGCAGGCCCCATTCAAAACGGATATCGGCACTGCGGTTGCCCTGATAATACTCGATTTTTATATCGTAACTCGTGCCGGCGTTCAGCAGTGTCTCAATAAAACGTGTTTCCGATGAATGTATGGACCAATTTTCGATCAACAGCTTTTCGTTGACATAGAGACGGTAACCGTCATCTCCTGTGAGGGCAAGGGTGTACATCCCGGATTCGGCCGGTGTTAGCGTGCCGGTCCACCGGATGGAAAAATTTCTGGAATCCAATCCCTCAACCGGATCGGTCGTCCAATTGGAATTGACCAATTTGTCAACCCGTGTTAAAATCGGCTCTCCCTCAAAGTTGGTGTTGGAATAATATTCCGCCTCGAGTCCCGGTTGCCCTTCGGCCCCCAGAACCTCGGTCGGTACCAGGTCCAAAACGGCGGATTTATCCACCAGATTGACACCCTGCTTGTAAACAATTTTTGTAGATTCCGGAGCCCGGTTTTGAATGCCTTCCAGTACCGTAACCGGATCCGACGGCGTGCCGTTATAATTGCCCAGCAATACGGTCTCGGAGGCGGCATTGGGGCCGATGACGGCAATCTGTTTGAGATTTTTTTTGAGCGGCAAAAAACCGTCACGGTTCTTGAGCAGTACAATAGATTCCTGTGCCGCTTTGAGCGCCAGGTTGCTGTGTTCCGGGCTATCGTTTTCGGAATAGGGTATTTTGGAGAAAGGCACACGACCCGGAGGATCGAACATGCCCAGCTTTATTCTGGCTGTAAACAGTCTTTTCACCGGAACATCGATTTCCTCTTCACTGATCAATCCTTCTTCAACCGCTTTTAACAGGGCTCTGTATGTCCGCCCGCAGTTGAGATCGGTGCCGGATTTTACCGCTAAAGCGGCTGATTGAGCCGCTGTTTTCGTGATTTTGTGAAATGCATGAATATCACGAATCGCACCGCAGTCGGATACGATGTAGCCCTCAAATCCCCAGTCCTTTCTGAGAATGTCGTGCAGCAGGAATGGACTGCTGCAGCACGCTTCGCCTTTGTAGCGGTTATAGGCGCACATGACTGAATAGGCACCGGCTTCCATGACGGTTGCCTTGAAAGCAGGCAAATAGGTTTCATACAGGTCTTGCTCACCGGTCACCGCATCGAATCGATGGCGGTCCGGTTCCGGACCGGAATGTACGGCGTAATGTTTGGGTGTTGCAATCACTTTAAAATAATCCGGAAAATCGCCCTGTAAGCCTTTTACAAATGCCACTCCCATCCTGGCTGTCAGGTACGGATCTTCACCATAAGTTTCCTGTCCGCGGCCCCAGCGCGGGTCGCGGAAAATAT
Source organism: Candidatus Zhuqueibacterota bacterium (assembly GCA_016931775.1). GTDB lineage: Bacteria > Zhuqueibacterota > Zhuqueibacteria > Residuimicrobiales > JAFGEC01 > JAFGEC01. The sequence continues at coordinate 4,943 of JAFGEC010000645.1, forward strand.
TGATATTGGGACTCCAAAAGGTCAATCCTTTGTATTGAGAAAAATCTCCCTGGCGCAAAGCTTCGTGGTGCTTGGCGCGGGCTTCGGTGGAAATGACATCAGAGACTGAAAGCATCAATTCGGTATTCCATGTCGCTCCCAGTCCGATCGCCTGTGGGAATACGGTCGCGAAACCGGCCCGTGCGACGCCGTGCAGACATTCGTTCCACCAGTTGTATTCCGGGATGTCGAGCCGTTCAATGGCCGGAGCCCTGTCCAATAATTGAGACACTTTTTCTTCGAGGGTCAAACTTGCGACCAGAGCATTCACTCTTTCTTCCACGGACAATCTTGGATTCTGCCACGGATGTTTATATGTTTGCCGGCATGATAAAACAAATAGCAGAAGCAGCGTCATAAGGAATAGATATTTTTTCATTAACTTCTCCTTTTAAAAGTCGTTTTTATGAGTCGGATGTCAATTTTATTTTGTTTCGAAAAGCCCTCCAATTTATACGAGATGTCAAAGGCATACAACCGAGAGAGCAGATCTAACAATCAACAAGATCGACATGATGGTTCAATCGGAAAAACAATCCGAAATGAGGATCAGTAGTACTCATCCTGTTTCCCGCAGTGCGCATTGGCGTCAACTTAAA
>JAFGEC010000646.1 GCA_016931775.1 Candidatus Zhuqueibacterota bacterium
CAAAACATCAACAATATCATCGATGGTTATCCGGCCGACAAGACGGTTATATTTGTCCACTACGGGAACGGAGACAAGATCATATTTACGTACCAGGCTGGCAACTATTTCCTGATCTTTTTCAACGGTTACGGAAATAACATCTTTTTTCATCACATCGCGAATGAGTGTCTTGGGGTGCACCAGTATAAGTTTCTTCAAAGATATAACACCCACCAAACGCCCTCCACGGTCAATAGCATAAACATTGTATACATGTTCAACTTCTTGCGCTTTCTGGCGTATCTCCTGGATCGCATCATCGACCATTTCATCTTCGTAAACGGCCACAAACTCCAGCGCCATGATACCACCGGCGGTTTCCTCATCGTGCACCAGTAAGCTTTCGACCTCAGCACGATCCTGCGTATCGATATTGGATAATACCTTTGGTACAAGGTCTTGCGGTAATTCAGAAACAACATCAGCCGCATCGTCCGAATCCATTTCATCGATGATTTTGGACAACCGTGCTTCTTCCATTTCCTGAACGACATGTTCCCTTGTGACCTCATCCAATTCCAGGATCACATTTGAAGCCGTTTCCGGATCCAATAGGGCAAACAGGACACCGCGCTCTTCTTTCTCCAAATCACGAATAATATCTGCAATATCGGCCGGATGAACGTCAATAATGATATTTTTTAGCTTTATCGTATCACTGACGCTTATTAGATACTGGATATTATCGACAATTTCTCGTCGGTCCTGAAGTTCCATAGTTTAATCCATTAACCTATTGGCTAATTTGATCCACTGCAATACGGTCAATTGTTCCGGTCGCTGTGTAAAGTCGAAATTTATCTGTTTTTCATACTCCGAAAGAGAATTTCGCAACATTTTTCGACGCTTGGAAAAGCCCTGACGAACAATTTTTCTTAAAAAGTCATAGCTCTTAATACTCTGGTTTTCTTTGAACGTCCACCTTATCAAAGCTGAATCGATTTTTGGCCGCGGTTTAAAAACCGTTTTGGGAACGTTAAGCAATATTTCCGTATCTGCAACTGCCTGGCTTAATACGGAAAGAATTCCATAAGCCTTGCAACCGGCCGGTGCAACGATCCGGTCGGCAACCTCTCGCTGTACCAAAAGTGTCAAGTCCCGAACCCTTTCCCGTGATTCGATGATACGGAACAGAATAGGACTTGTAATATGATACGGTATATTTCCGACAATTCTTATTTTTTGATCCGTGCAGATGCTTTCAAGATCAAATTTTAGAATATCGGCATGATACAAAGTTAAATGCCGGTTTTCGAATCGTTGTTTCAAAACCTGCATACAACGTTGATCTATTTCTACACAGTAAAGATGAAAAACTTTATCAATCATCAAATCCGTGAGTATGCCCAATCCAGGGCCGATTTCCAGCACGATGTCGCTGGGTAATAATTCAAAATTTTTAACCAGCTTTGATGCAATATTCAGATCCGTTAAAAAATTTTGGCCCAAACTCTGTTTCGGCCGGAAAAAAGGTGCCATCTCTATACCAGATTAAACAGCTTTTTTGCATTTTTACTGGTTTTCTTGGCAACGTCGGCGATTGTCACATTTTTCAATTCTGCAATTTTTTGCGCAATATAGTGTACAAATGCCGGCTCGTTGCGTTTTCCTCGGTGCGGTTCCGGCGCCATAAAAGGACAATCCGTTTCCACTAAAAGTCTTTCCAAGGGTATATGCTTGACAACATGCGCGGAACGAAAATTCTTAAAAGTGATGCTTCCGGTAAATGAAATAAAAAATCCAAAATCTAAAAGTGTGTCAGCCGTTTTTTCGTCACCTGAGAAGCAGTGCACAACACCTTTCCAGCCGGTTTTTGCTTTGCTTTTTAGAATAGACATCAGCTCATCATCGGCAGCACGTGAATGAATTATCAACGGTAAATCCAGTTCAAATGACCAGTCAAGAAACATACGAAATAACTTGCGCTGATTTTCATGCCGGGAATAATTCCGGTAAAAATCCAGGCCAACCTCACCGATGGCAATAACTTTGGGATGCTCATACAATCTTTTTATTTCCTCAAGATCGATCTCAGAGGCGGCATCAACATCATGAGGGTGGACACCGACCGCTGCATATATATTTTCATATTCTTCGGCCAACGCAATGGATGCCAGCGAGGTTTCCAGGTTGATCCCTATATTAATGATCTTTTCAATTCCGGATTCAAACGCACGTTGGATCACACTATCACGGTGGCCATCATATTGATTAAAATCCAGATGGGCGTGTGTTTCAATAAGAGAAACGTTCATTTTACGTTTGCTCCGGTTTTTACATCACGATCGAGACTTAACACAGACATTATACCGTCGTCATCCTCTGCTGCCAGCAGCATACCGTTTGATTCTATGCCCCGTATTGTTACAGCTTCGAGGTTTGCGACAATAACAATTTTTTTTCCTTTTATCTCATCCGGCGTATAATGTTGAGCTATACCGGCAACAATTTGACGCTGCCGCCCTTCAATTTCAAGGGTTAATTTTAACAGTTTATCCGTTTTTTTTATCTTTTCAGCCTGCACAACTTGAGCGACTTTGAGTTGAATTTTGCTGAAATCCTCATATTTTATTTTTGTTTTTTCTCCAGCTGCTGTTTCTGTTTTATCCGGTTCCGATTCCTGATTTTTCTCCAGCCGGTCTATTTCACCTTGTATTTGTTTTTGTTCAAATTTAGCAAATAAAATGCTTAAATCTCCAAGCTCGTGTTCATTTTCAATAACAAAATCAGCCGCTGTATCCCAGCACTGCCCAAGTACGGATCCCTCAAGATTTAGCATGTTCCAAATTTTTTCAGCAGAAAAAGGAATAACCGGTGCACTGATAATAGCCAACGTACGGCAAGCCTGAATACAAATATTCAATGCAGTGGCACATCTTTGCCGGTCTGTTTTTGCGGTTTTCCACGGTTCCGTATCATTAAAATATTTGTTACATGCCCTGGCCACATCCATAAAACCTGTGGCGGTTTTTCGAAATGTGAAATGTTCAAAAAAAGTACCCACTGTTGCCGGAGCGTCTGAAAGTATTTTAATGATCTCTTTATCCATTTTATTTAATGGACCACGGGAAGGTACTTTATGATTAAAATGCTTCTTTGCAAAGGCCAGAGTTCTGTTGACAAAATTACCTAAAATATCAGCCAATTCGCCATTATTTCTCGCCATATATTCTTGCCAGGTAAAATCAGCATCCTTTGTTTCAGGCGCATTAATTGAAAGGTAATATCGTAACGGATCAACAGGAAATTTAAGCAGATAATCCTCCAGCCAGACAGCGTAATTTTTGCTTGTACTTAATTTCCTACCCTGCAAATTTAAAAATTCGTTCGCAGGTACATTGTCGGGCAAAATATAATCACCATGCGCCATAAGCATTGCAGGAAACATGATACAATGAAAAACAATGTTATCTTTTCCGATAAAATGTACGAGTTTTGTATCCGGTTTTTGCCAATACTGTTTCCACTGCTCCGGATCACCCTTTAAATCGGCCCATTCTCTCGTCGCTGAAATATATCCAATAGGCGCATCAAACCACACATACAAGACTTTGTTCTTGCTGTCCTCAAGAGGCACAGGTACGCCCCAGGTTAAATCGCGCGTAACAGCTCTGTCTTTTAATCCCTCATTTAACCAGCTTTTCACCTGACCTAAAACATTGATTTTCCAATCTTTTTTGGTATCGAGCCACGTTGACAGCTTTTCCTGAAATTCGCCCAAGGGTAAATACCAGTGTGTAGTCTCTCTAAGCACCGGGGTTTTTCCTGTAAGGGCACTTTTGGGTTCGATCAATTCTAATGGAGACAGTGATGAACCGCATTTTTCACATTGATCTCCATACGCTTCATTATAGGAACAATTTGGACAGGTTCCCTTAACATACCTGTCCGGCAAGAACATTTTGGATTCTTCATCGTACAACTGTTTGTCGGTAATCTTTTTAAAAATATTTTTTTTGTACAAGTTGAGAAAAAATTCCTGCGACGTTTTATGATGAACCGGTGAACTGGTACGTCCGTAATAATCAAAGGATATGCCAAACTGTTTAAAAGCCTTCAAGTTGCGAGAATGAAATTCATCCACTATTTTCTGCGGAGATATACCTTTCTTTTCTGCAGCGATGGTAATCGGCACTCCATGTTCATCAGAACCGCATATATAAATAATCTGCCGGCCTTTTAATTTTTGATACCTGACATACAAATCGGCATTTAAATACGCTCCGGCTAAATGGCCAAGATGAATAGGACCATTTGCATATGGTAATGCGCTGGTAACGAGAATACGTTTATACTTTTCCATCCTGTTTATTCTTGTTCCTTTGGTTCATGTAATATTTTAAACGGTTTTAATTCTTCATAATGATAAACACTGCGTTTATCGTTATCGAAACTCAAAGTTACGGTTTCCCGAAAAACGTCACAATCAATAACCGTTCCAACACCCTGGTCCGTTTGATATTGAGTCTCAACTGCAGGTAATTTTTCCATTTGTTCCCGGTAAAAATCCCGTTCATACATAATACAGCATAAAAGTCGACCGCACAGTCCGGACAACTTTTGCGGATTGAGAGGTAAGTTTTGTTCTTTTGCACATTGTGTCGTAATCGGTTCAAATTCTTTTAAAAATGTGGTACAGCATAATTTGCGTCCACATGAACCATATCCGCCAATTCTTTTTGCCTCGTCGCGGACACCGATTTGGCGCAGTTCAATGCGTACTTTATAGATACTCGCCAGTTCTTTAACCAACTCCCTAAAATCAATACGTCTATCCGCTGTAAAATAAAATGTTATTTTATTCCCATCAAATTGATATTCCACATCAACAAGCTTCATTGCCAGCCCATGTTCGCCTATTTTTCGTCTGCAAAGCTGATATGCTTCAAATTCTTTGCGACGATTATCTCTGTATTTATCTAAATCGCTGGATGTGGGTTTGCGTATAATGTTGCGCAAAGGTGCATCGCTCTTTTTACGTTCAAGCATTGAACCCAGTTGATGTACAATGCCCAAATCTTCTCCTTTTTCAGCTTCAACAATGGCATAGTCACCGATAATAAATGGGAATTGTTGCGGATTTGCATATATTTCTTTGCGTTCACCTTTGAACAATATCTCTATCATCATGATCAAACACCTCTATTTAAAAACAAAGACCTTTTGCAGTTTTAGCAAAAGGACGATAAATAGTAAATTTATCTGAATATTTCCATCTAACATCTCAATAGAATTTTCTATTTCGGAAAATGCCAATTCATATTTAATCTCTTTGAAAGTGTTGACAAATTTTATCAATGTATCAAATTTATCAATATTAATCACTTGTTCCTTGCCTTTATGCGGCTCGTTTGAAACAACAAGAGCATCCCGAAACCAAACAAGCAACAAACGTAATATATCTCTCAATTCCTGTTTTTCGTTTCTTTCTAGTAATTCCTTGACAAAACGAATATGTTCAAATTGATCTCTTAAACATTTTCGGATCAATTCAACGGCCAGATCACGCCGCTGTTCCACATTTGTTTCAAGCCATTCCAATGCCCTGGTATAGTTACCCTGGCACATACGAGCCAAAAGCTGTGCACGTGCGTTTTCCACACCCTTGTCCTCAAGAGCTTGCTGAATCTTTTGATCTGATATTAATCCGAAATCAATAGCCTGGCTTCGAGAAATGATGGTCTTCAACAACCGGTTTACATTGGCAGTCGTTAAAATAATATGTGTAAACGGCGGAGGCTCCTCCAATATTTTAAGCAGCGAATTTGAGGCTTCAGCGGTCATTTTATCTGCTTCAGCAATTAATATAATTCGTTTGCCCTCAAAGGGTTTCAGATTACACACCCGGCGCAATTCACGGATTCTTTCAATACCGATAACCGGCCCGGCCCATGGTTTTAACCGGAAGTAAGGTTCCCGCATAATACTATTTAAAATCCGACGATGATCATCATCCGTAACGTTTTTCGGCATGGGAAATAAAAAAATAAAATCCGGATGAGTAAAATGGTTTAAACGGGTGCAATGACGGCAACTGCCGCACGGTTTGTTTCCAGCTGAACAGAAAATCGCTTTAGCAAATTCAAATGCCATAGCTTCTTTTCCAACGCCTTCCGGTCCCTTAAAAAGATATGCATGAGCGACTCTATTTTGAAAAATCGCCCTGCTCAAAATTTCTTTCGGGCGATCCTGATCGATAACATTATTAAAACTCATAACAACCGTTTCCACTTCATGCGGATTATTAACCTTTGCTGAGCCACACTTCCGGATTTAAATTTTTGGTGTTTTTCCAGATTTGAAAATGTAATATTGATTGCCCAAATGTACCCGAATCACCGACTGTCCCTATAACATGCCCCCTGGGCACATATTCTGACGTCTCAATAAATATTTCAGCAAGGTGCGTATAAACAGTATAATACCCCTCATCATGACTGATGATCACAATATTTCCTCGACCTCGCTGCCAGGTAATCGTTTGGACTATTCCATCGTCGACACTACAAACGTGTGCACCTAACGGTGCTGCAATTTCAATCCCCAGATTTTCGGTAATCGTATTTAATTTGGGATGCCGGTATCGCCCGAAATGACTGACAACCTGGCCTCGTACAGGCCAGTTTAATCGCCCCTGTAATTCGGCAAACTGGTGGGTTCTCTGAATCCGAGGCAACTCCTTAACAGCTTCAGAAATCTGTATCTGATCGGTCTTCCGGCGTTCCTCTGACTTTGAGATAAATCCGCGAATCTGTTTTTCAGCACTTTTTATTTCTTCTATTCGTTTTAAAAGATAGCTTTTATCCTGCCGAATAGCAGTAAGATATTGCTGCCGGCTTGTCCGGCTTTCATTGAGCCGTTTGTCCGTATCAACCGTTTTGGCAATGGCCTTTTCTTTTTCTACCAACTCGGCTCGTACCAAGTTTTGCTGCACAACCAGATTGTTTTGTTTTTCTCTTAAGGCATTGAGAATTCTTTTGTCGTTTTCGACTATTAATTTCTGATAGTTAAGCCAAGCGCCAATCTGGCTCGAAGAGCGACTTGAAAGAAGCAACTCGTAGGTTTGACGTCTGCGCTGCTTGTAAAAACGAACAAGCCTTTTTTTAACAAGCTCTTTTAAATCGGCCAGTTCTTTTTCAATCGATTCGATATTTTCCTGATAAAATTGAATCTGTTTTGAACGGTTATTTATATCCTTGCGCAGAGTCGACAAATATGCCCTTGACAAATCTATCTCATGATCGAGACTGGATATATAATCCAATACAGTTTCCTCTGTAGCCTGTTTCTGAGACAGCCTCTGCTCATATTGGGAAATTTCCTGTCGTAATTTGGACAGTTCTGCCTGCTGTTGCCGAGAATTCTGATCAGCCGTTACAGCCAGAGAATTTGAGAAAAAAAGCAATAAAATTAATCTACGCATTGCTATATCACCACAATTCCAAAGAACTTTATGATTCCAAGAAAGATAAGAGTTTAAGGGGTTAAAAGCAATAGAAAAGAAAGCAGGGGATAACCCTGTCTGTAACACAAATCGCTTGACAGTCTATATTTCTTTGGTTAAATTAATTGCTGATGAATGAAAAAAAAGAAATTATCCTCCGCTATTTTAATGAATACCGCACAAGAGATCAAAAAATCTTGCATCGGTTATTTCATCTTCGTTTCTACAAAGCAAACGAACGAATCTACCAGCCGGGAACACCTGCGGCTGTTTATTATATTGCTTCCGGTTCCGTTGGTTTATTCAAACAATACGATAAAAATCCCCCGGAGCGTATACAATACATCAACGCAGGTCACTGGTTTGGATTTTCCGCTCTTTTTACCGCAAAATCCCGCTGCGAAAGTGCACGAGCACTTGAAGATTCAAAGTTACTGGCCCTTTGCATATCCGATTACGAGGAATTAAGTAAAAACAATCCTTTTTGTGCGTTGAAAATCGCGCAAAGTGTAGGCAGGGAGTTGACCGAAGAACTATCAAATATCCGGGATGAATATTATTTACTTACCAGTAAATTAACATATGCGAACATACTGGTCTAAAATTATTATACTTTCCGCCATCCCAATAATTATAGGTTTACTGTACCTACCTTTACTCGTTTGGATAATCCTGTTTTTATTCCTTTATGCAGTCATTTCCGTTCTGGAAAAACAAATTACCTATAAAAACTCATTTTGGCCTGTTCCAGTTGTGTTACTGACATTACTGCTGACGGCGTGGATCGGTTATCGATTATATAATGGATTATTTGGTAATTTTTTTTCCCCTTCACCTGTTATCTCGGTCCGATTTTTTTTTACTGCTAACGTTGTACAGGATATCCGCCAGTCATTTTTCTATTATATAGGTATGATTATTTTGAACTTTTCATTGTCTTCTGTTGAATGGATCGCGATATCCGGTGCAACTTTTTTTGCTTTTCTGACACGCCGCTTGCTGGCAGTCTATATTATAAAACAGCTTCCAAATAATGCTTTTGAATTTGCCTCCTGGGTTCTTTTCACCTTACCACAGGATTTATTAAACCGGATCCGGCCCATATTATTTGCATCCCTCTTCCTCACGCCATTTTGGTATCTTGCTCTAAAACTTTTAAGTATTTCTCATGCCCTTGAATTGACCATATTTTTTGCGCTCTTTGTGCTTATACCACATGTAGGTTTGTGGTTGGGTTTTCTGGCAGCGGTTCTCTTTATTCAACAAAACATGGCATATTTTCAGATTGTTGGCCTGACTGTTTCAATTGCAAGCATCTGGCTATTAAAGCATGTTTTTTTTCAAAAAATATTACAAAAAGCGGCCGAGCCGGTAAAATTATCGCTTGTTATCGGATGCTGTATTGCCGGTTACCTTGTTGCCCGAATTACCGGCATGTTTTTGCTTCCCTCAGCCATGATTTTGGGAACCCTGGCTGCTGAAAAAATGCCACATCATTGCCCTGAGGTGGAATCAATAAAACAACAGACTTGATTATTGATAGGATGATTCGTAAATTAATTTCACTTTATCCATTAAAACGGGAAAAACAGTGAAAGAGGAAAAGAAAATACCGCTTGTCGCCTTTCAGGGTGCACATTATGCCTTTAGCGAAATCGCAGCCAATCGCTTTTTTGGTCAGGACATAAAATGTATTCCGTGTTTTGATTTTGATACGGTTTTTGCACAGGTCGAAAACAATAAAGCAAATTTTGGGATTATACCTGTTGAAAATTCATTAACAGGCAGCATCCACCGCAATGTTGACCTGTTGTTAGAGCATGATCTGATGATCTGCGGCGAAGTTTTGTTGCGTATCGAACAGCATTTAATCGGCAATCCCGGTGTTACCTTGCAGGAAATAAAAACCATTTATTCGCACCCGCAGGCGCTGGAACAATGCCGTTCTTTTATTTCATCGTTAAAGCATGTGGAAACCGTTGCGAGCTATGACACAGCCGGAAGCGTTAAAATGATACGAGACCATAAAATGCTGGATGCGGCGGCTATTGCGAGTAAATGGGCGGCGAACGATTACGGCATGCAAATATTAAAGGAAGAAATAGAAGATATTCCGGAAAATTTTACCCGTTTCCTGGTCATTTCAAAAGAGAAAATTAAACTCGGTGAACAGAATAAAACTTCCATTATCTTTTCCTTTAAAAGTATACCTGGAGCTTTGTTTAAGTGTCTGAGTGTATTTGCATTACGGGACATAGATTTATTAAAGATCGAATCCCGCCCGCTGCGCGGCCGGCCGTGGGAATATATCTTTTATCTCGACTTTGCCGGTAATATGGAACAAGAGATCGCTCAAAATGCTATCCGGCATCTGGAAGAAATTACCTCTTTTCTTAAAGTCCTGGGTTCTTACCCCTCAGGCAACCAAAAAAACGATACCTAAAGGATTATCCGCTTTTGATAAACGGTATAAAGATATACCACAAGATTGTAATCTTTTTTTTGATCTGTTTGATTATCTCTCCGCTCCTTGCTCAAACCACATTGGAAAACCAGCTTCGTATGGACATATCCGACCGCCGTTTGAACGAATTTACACATGTCGAGGCTGCTTTTGTTTTATCCGGAGCAACTACCCGGGACAGCCTTGAATATTATTTAACCTGGTTCGATGGGCTGGTACAGCAAATCGATGAATTCCATTGGGATTTATTTGATACATATGAAACGGCGGGAAAAATATTTTCTTACTTGCACGCCAATTGGCTGATTACATACAAAGAGGAGGCAACCACCCTTATCGATGTGGTGAACCGGAAAAAATTCAATTGTGTGGCGGGAACCATTCTTTACAATCTGATCTGTCAGGAATTTAACATACAAACCGAAGCTTTCGAGACACCCACACATACTTACTCACTTTTACCAAACTTTTCAAATCGTGAAATTATGATCGAAAACACGCGTGCTTCGGGATTTGATATCATGAAAAATCTTCGCGCCCAGTCGGAATATCTGCTGCAATTTTATCCGGACAATCAGGCGGCACAAATCGGGTACGATCGAATTTATGCGTACGAAAATTCAAAAGGCCGAAAAATTGACAACACCGAATTATTGGGTTTGCTGGCATATAACCGGGCCTATTTCGCCAATCAGGCGGACAATTATGAAAAAGCATATGATTATGTTCTGCTGGCGCAAAAATTCAACAACGATTCCCGTTCAAACGTCAATTTCGAAAAAGGGCTTTACTATACTTGGGGCAAACAACTGTTTGACCGGCAACTGTATCACGATGCTTATTTTGTCTATGCGCAGGCCTGGCGCAGATACTGGGAAAACAAGGATTTCTCCCGCAACTGTATTGCTGTGTTCTACAGGGCGCTTGGAGATTACTGGAGAAAGAAAAAATGGGTGCCATCCCATGATCTCATTACGGATATGCTGGACCTGAACCTGATGGATGAGAAGGAAAAAACCGATCTGCTAAAAATTCTGAAAAGCTGGGCACAATACCACTATGGTAAAAACGCACAAAAAAATCTGCAAAAAACTCTTGATCTCATCGCACGAATTAATCCACAGGATCCGTTATTGAAGGCGTTTCAATAGGGAGAAAGAGAGGCCATCTAAATGACCCCGACACGTATGTCCCGTCTGGAATCAGCGGTACGCATCGTCCTCGAGTACTATAAGGCGTTCAACCTTCATGACATTGCAGGTATGATGCGGCTTATGAGTGAGGATTGTGTGTTCGAATACTCAAAACCGGCGCCCGATGGTGCAAAATATTCGGGGAAGGAGACTGTGACAAAATTCTGGCAGGACTTTTTCCGCGAATCACCTCATGGTCAGGTTAAAATCGAGGATGTATTCGGCATGGGTTTCCGGTGTGTTGTGCGCTGGCAATACCACTGGATGGATGCCGATGGTAAAAATAGTTATGTCCGGGGAGTCGATATATTCCAGGTAAAGGGTGGAACTATTTGTGAAAAATTGTCCTATATGAAGGGATAATTAGGATAAAATATGATTTATGACGTAAAGCTCCGGTGTTCGAAAGTAAAATTTTTGATGTACGATTCTTATCAATTCTTTACAGTCAAACACGACAAACATTCATTATTGAAGGAATTCTACATACAATATGTATATCTCAGAGATTCGAACAAAATTGCTCAACGAACTCGCCTCTTTTATTAAAGATGCAATAACAATTCCAGGAATTACAAGAATTGCGTTGATCGGCTCGTTATGTACCAAAAAATCCAATCCAAAAGACATTGACGTTCTCATTAATATTGAGGACAGCGCCGACCTCGCCCCCCTGGCAAAAATCACGCGACAGCTTAATGGCCGCGTTCAGCAATTTAACCATAACGCCGAAGTTTTTTTGGCCGATCCCAATGGAAAATACTTGGGCAGGATTTGTTTTTGGAAAGATTGCCGGCCTGGAATTCGGGCCAGCTGTGATGCGCGCAATTGCGGCGCAAGAAAATTTTTGCATGATGATCTTAAAACAGTCATATTGAAAAAAGATCTTATTCTGAACCCGCCGATTGAATTATGGCCCCGGACTAAAACGAGAGTAGAAATACCGGTCGATGTCAAAAATATAATAATTGAACCTTCAAATTATTAAAATAATACTTGACAAAAAGGGAAAACTTTACTATACTTATAGTAGATATTTTATACAAATAGTAGGAAAATTATGAAAAAAATAACAGCCGTTGAATGGGAAATTATGGAAGCCATTTGGAGCTTTGATAAAGCCCCTGCCGTTCGAGAAGTGCTGGATAAAGCTTTTCCAAATGGAGAAAAAGCCTATACGACCGTTCAAACCATCATGAATAATTTGGTCAAAAAGGGCTTGTTAAATACCAAAAAAATCGGATTGGTCAATTTTTACACACCCCTTTTATCCCGGAAGGAAATGGTGCAGACTGAAGTCACCTCGGTTGTCAGAAAAATTTTTCACGGTTCCGTGCCTGCCCTGGCCAACTTTTTAATTTCACAAAAAGACATCGATCTGGCTGAGATTAAACAAATTAAATCCATTTTGGATCATAAAGAAAAAAGACTGCGGGGTAAAAAATGACGGTTTTCTTTGACTTTTTTGTTACCGCATTGCTTCAAAACACAATATTTATTGTGATAGTTCTCTTTGTTTTGCTTTTGCTGAAAGGTGCGTCTGCAAGAATAAAATATAATATTGCCTTGTTGGGTTTGATAAAATTATTGATACCCCCGTTTCTTCCCGTAGCGGAATTTTCTCTTTTGAATTTTTTTGCGCCTGATGTGTCATCGCAGAATATCCAGATCGGTCCCATGGTCGCATTATTAACCAATAATACCGAAGCAAAACCGGTTTTTAATTATTCCATCTGGGTACTTTTGGCGTGGTTTTTCTTTTTTATGATTTTTATTATCGTGCCTCTTATAAAAACCTATGAATTAAAAAAATTATTACGCTCGTCGATCCCGCTCGATACTAAAACGTTGCCCTGTAATCCGGTAAACATAAAATTTTATGAATGCTGCAATCTTGGATTGCCGCTCAGCATGGGAATACTCTACCCCAAAATTTTTCTTCCATCTGCCTGGAAAACCTGGAGCGTTGAACAGACAAAAGCTGTGCTCGAGCACGAGAAAACGCATATCGAACGAAAAGACGCCCTGGCTAAAAGTTTACAAATTGTGGTGCAGGCAATTTATTTTTACCATCCCTTTGTCTGGATATTGAACGGTTTGACGACGGATTACCGTGAAATGGCGTGCGACGATAACGCGATTGCGAAAAGCCGGACCACGCCGGTTCAATATTCCAGAATTCTCGTTACTTTGGCTGAAAAAATAGCACACTCCCAATTGGGTTATACACCGGCTTCCGCCCTGATCAAGCAGAAGAGTAATTTACGCAAACGTGTAAATTATCAAATCAAGGAGAAAAAAAACATGAAAATTAAAATTTTATTTTTTATTGTTGTTATTTTTGGTGCGGGATTGATGCTGTCGACCTACTGTACGAAGGAACGGCCTGTCGACGCAGGTACGGCCGTCGATCAAAACGATACCTCAGAATTAAATGCCGTCGATGATAACCTGCCGCAACCAGTGGGTGGATATATAGCGATCATGCAAAACTTGAAATATCCCGAAATCGCACGGAAAGCAGGTGTCGAGGGTCGTGTCCTCATTGAGGTAACCATCGACGAATATGGTGCGGTATCCGAAACAAAGGTCATAAAGAGCCTTGGCAATAACGGTTGTGATGAAGCGGCGGTGCGGGCCATAAAATCGACAAAATGGAAATCTGCATCGAAAGACGGAAAACCTGTACGCTCGACAGTTGCCATTCCTATTCTTTTCAGACTATCAAATGAAAAAGATGCTGTTACTACAGTTGTAGCCTCAAACGAGGAAGTGGTGGCTTATGACTCCGCCCCCGAACCCATCGGTGGATACCCCGCGATGCAAAAAAATCTCATCTATCCCGAAGCGGCCCGTAAAGCCGGCGTTGAGGGCCGGGTTTACGTCCAGGTAACAATTGACGAAAACGGCGAGGTCACCAAAACCCAGATTGTAAAAAGTCTGGGGAATACCGGCTGTGATGAAGCGGCGATTCAGGCCATAACATCGACCAAATGGAAACCGGCACTTCAAGACGGTAAGCCGGTTAAAGTGAGCGTGGGTATACCCATTGTGTTCAAACTGAAATAAATTGCAAAAATAATATTTTGAAACGCCAAGAGCCGGCACCCCTAATGCCGGCTCTGCATCCACCAGTTGAGTAAAAGATAAAGCAACCAAACAACAACAAACATTTTCATGCCCTGCCACAGCGTTTGTCCGCTTTTTCGGAAGGAATCACGCAGGGCATTTTCTTTAAATATTTCTCCGGTCTTGATCAACACAAGAATACGTTCCAAAAAAACAAAAAGCAGCACGCCAAAAATAATATAGAAAAAAAACCGCATAGAGCTTTACCTAAAAATTTCTGTTTTCGATAAATGACAATAAATCGGACAGGTACTGAAGAGAAGGGTGGTCTGGAACGTTTTCAAGCGCCTGCCGGGCCCCTTTTAATGATGTTTTGATTTCTTTTCTGGCGGCAGCGATGGCGCCGGATTTTGAAAACAGATCAATGAGATGTTTTATATCATCATCGGTGAGTTCGGATTTCTCAAAAAATCCGCTAAAATTTTTTGCGAATTCGGTTGCTAACACATAAACAACGAGAAATGTTTTCTTTTTCTCAAACAGATCACTGGCAAAATTTTTACCGAGCACGGTTTGATCTGTCACAACGTCAAGCAGATCATCCTGTACTTGAAATGCCCGACCGACCATTTTTCCATACTCGCGCATTGCAGAGATTTCTTTTTGACCGGCATTTCCCAGCAGGGCTCCGATTTCACATGCAATGGAAAACAGTTTGCCTGTTTTTTTATCGATCATTTCAAAATACTCATCCAAGGTAATAGAACGACGCTGCTCAAACTCCTTATCCAGAGCCTGACCTTC
>JAFGEC010000647.1 GCA_016931775.1 Candidatus Zhuqueibacterota bacterium
ACATCTGTCAAAATTTTAAAATTACATATATTTGGCAAAAGGAGGTGCGTCGCACCGGTTCTGTCCCACCCGAGACTGAGGTTTTACGAGAAAAGGTGCACAGGACGTAATATGTCAGTTATGGAGGGGACTTTTATAGGTGCGACGCATCGTTGCATAATATTTAGCTTATATTTTGAATATCTAACCCACCCAAAACGGAGATGCGTCGCACCGTCCCCCCCAAGAGTGACATATTACCACAGAACGTAATAACTCTTATTACAATATTCCTGTTGTCATTTAAATTATACTTGCGTATTTTATAAAACATACTAAGTTAAATTTTGTATTACTTGGGAAATCCCATTACAACCTCTTCTCGCCAGCAACCTTTGTTATGCACACAAAAAACATAGTTTGACGTAAAGGAGATATTAACTTTATAATTTGTCATACTGTATGATGATAAAAATCAGGAGTTTTCATAAATAAAGAACCTGAAATCCGTCGACTCGGTTTGTTTCTTATCTTATTACTGGGTCTGAATCCGGTCTTTTCGGCGATATACTACGTCAACGAGCTGGGTGACAGCGGACCGGGAACTCTTCGGGATATTATTGCCTCTGCGAGTCCAGGGGATAGAATCCAGATTAACACACCGGGTACGATTTATTTTGAAGGTGCAATTTGCTTTATAGATGTGTCTTTTGTATACAACAACGCGACCTGGGCAGACGGCGGTGCCGTCTTTTGTGCTGTGACTGCACCATCACAGATCGTTCGTTGTGATTTTAATACCAGTAAAGCCAATTGGGGAGGCGGATTGTCATCGAATGTTACAGGAGGTACGACGTTACAGATAAATCAGACAACATTTCAACGCAACCAGGCCGGTGGCAACGGCGGCGGTGTCAAATTTGTCGATAATGGAACGGTCGATATCACGAATTCGACATTTTTCGACAATACGGCTGCAACCAGCGGCGGCGGAATCGATGTAATGGAAGGCAAAATAAATATTAATCATGTCACGATCACTAAAAACACGGCATCGACCGGCAGCGGTATAAACAACAGTGGCGGTACGGCAAGGGTTCAAAACACAATTATCGCACAGAACACCGGCAACAGGGATATTTTCGGCAATTTTGTTACTCTGGGTCACAATATAATCGGTGCCAAACTGGTTTTAACACGGTTCGTCGATGGTGTAAATGATGATATGGTCGGAACACCGGCCAATCCGGTGGATGCAAAACTGAATGTATTGAGTTTTAATGGCGGAAGTACTATGACCTGCGCCCTTTTACCCGGCAGTCCGGCGGTCAACTCAAGCGCAGCCACGGCATTGACCGTCGACCAGCGCGGCTTTGTACGTCCGACGTTGGGTACCCTGCCGGACAGAGATGCTTTTGAATCGTCATATAGTAATCCTGTTGCCGTTGACGACGCGGATACCACAACCTCGCCTTTCAGCGTCACAACCAACGTTTTAAGAAACGACTACGATCCGGACGGCAACATTCAAGAAGGCACGATAACCTTGACCCATAATCCGGCCAACGGCACCATTACGGCTGTGAACGACTGCACGATAACCAATACAACGCTCGCCCCATTTTGGGGAGATGACGAGTATAAATATACCGTCAAAGATAACGACGGACTCGTTTCAAACGAAGGTGTGGTGAAAATTCACGTCAAACCAGGGATTCAACTTGTGCTCGTTTATCCCAACGGCGGTACCCTCACTATCAATGATCCCCTGCAAATCCAGTGGGCCGGTGGAGTGGGTCATCCCAAAGTCCATCTCTTGTTTTCACACGACGGCGGCGGCCACTGGCAAACCATGGCATGGAACATCGACAATACGGGCGCATTCGACACCTTCGTGCCGGGCTATCCTACAACCGATGCGCAATTCAAGGTCGTCAGTGCATCCGATGCCGGCAACAACGATATCAACGACGCACCGGTCACCATTATCGGGCCACCCAGATGGGTGGAGGACCGGGAACTGGAGGCGGAATGGTTCTCCCTTTTACCGCCCATGACCTGGGGATGGGACGGCGAAGCGTTCAACAGCCGGTTCTTCTACAGTTCCGAAAATATCAACGGCTGTGCCGTCATCACAGTGAATGTGGATGCCGGCGTTTACGCCCTGTGGGGGCGAACCCTCACCTGGTATAAACTGGGTAACTCGTTTCTGGTCTCCATCGACAACGGCCCGGAATATTTATGGGATACGCCCAAGCAGGATGACTGGGTATGGCACAAAATGATCCACCGCGATAACAAAACCACAACACCACCCCTGCTCCTGACAATGACGGCCGGGAAACACACCATTAAAATTTGTGCCAGGGAACATTTTACCCGTCTTGACAAGATATGGCTCACCAATAACCTGAAGGAGATGCCGGAAACGGCGCCAAAGGCACGTATCAAGCTCACCGCTCCCGCGGACAGCGCGCACCTGGTCGCCAAATCGGTAACCAACATTACCTGGACATCGAAGGACATCGGAGATACCGTCTCCGTTATGGCTTCCATCGGCGATTCTTCATTCAATAATCCCATTGTTTTAGCACGGAAAATGTTCAACACAGGGGTCATTGCATGGAATGTGCCCGATGTGACAACGGATTCCGCTTTTATCCGTATCTGTGCCGGAGATACCGGCGACACACCGGCGGATCAGAATTTTTGGCCGTTTGCCATCGGCGAAGGTGTGCAGGTAAAAGTCAATTATGCGGTCGGTTTTGACGGAGTGAACGATATCCTGTCCATTCCACATCACGGAGATTTTAATCTGGAAAAAACCTTTACCATTTGTTTCTGGATGAAAACCGACCAGCCGCAGCAGGAAGGAACGCGGATTCTGGAAAAAGGCTTTTACGACGAGTACGCCTTGGGATTTATTGATAACGGCAGCCGGCTGGGCGGGGCACTGCGAATGCCTTTTGATGAAAAAAATACCCGAATGTCCAATGTTTTCGGCCCGTCGCAGACAACCGTTACCGCCGGTGTATGGACCCACGTGGCATATACATGGGACGGACGGACGGCATCCATGTATATAAACGGTATTTTGGAAACACAGGAGCCGGCCGAGTTTAAACCGCGGCGCACGGCGTTCGATCTGATCATCGGGGCCGCAAAACGGCCTACCGGTGTGATCGAACGGTATTTTAATGGCATTCTCGATGACCTGCAGTTTTGGAGCACCGCCAAATCAGCCCAGGAAATTCAGGCCGGTATGTACAATAGTCCGGCCGCTGAAAATCAGTTTCTGATCGCATGGTATGATTTCCAAACCGGATCAGGAAATGTTGTACTGGACCGCAGTATGAACAAACACAACGGTTTGCTGCTCGAAGTACAGACAAAAGCCGAATCAAACAACCGCTGGATTTTATGTGACTCACCCGGTACGGTTTTAGCCGGCGGAGCTCAGCAGCAAAAATCCGCTGAACCTTTGGTACTGACCGCAGTTCCCGGTTCCTGGCAATTGCTGCAAAACTATCCCAATCCCTTTAACAGCGGAACCACCATCGTATTTGAAGTACCGGCATCCGGCAAAAGCAATCCGGTTGTCACGATTACACTGTACGACATTCGCGGCCGCCGTATATTGACCCTGCTGAACAGGGCCATGGGGCCGGGACAGCATTCCGTTTATTGGGACGGCCGGTCGTTGGACGGTAACATGGCGCCGTCCGGCGTCTATTTTTACAACATGCAGTCGGGTTCGTTCCGGCAGACGCGGCGGATGGTGTATTTGAGGTAGGCAAGAAATATTTCTTGTTTCCGTTTTGATCACCCCGCAGATTTCTGCCCCGGGGCGATCAAAAAGGGAAGTCAAGGTAGGAATCTGCGGCCGGTTTATGATGTTATAAACATTTATAATATTATTTTATAACAAAGGCTTATTTGAACGATCCGGATGCATAAAAATTATCCAGGCATTGGGGATTAAACCTCAAATTTTGAACTTTTATTAACGGAAGAAAAATTATGAATTATCAAATAATACTAACCGGTTTAATTTTTGTTTTAAACATCTCACCGGTTTTTTCTCAATTCCGGAACCGGGAATTAAAAGAGGATGTACCGTTAGATTCTATCCGGCTGAGCGATCCATGTATTTTAGCCGATAAAAATACTTTAACCTATTATATGACGGGAACAGGCGGATGGTTATGGAAAAGCAAAGACCTGATAAAATGGACGGGCCCTTACATGGTAACAAAGACCGATCCTGACTCGTGGATGGGACCGAGACCGATGATCTGGGCGGCAGAGTTACATTATTACAAAGGCAAATATTACTATTTTGCCACTTTCACGAACAGGAGCGTGAAAATTGATACGGTAAAAGGGAATGTCATAGACCGGCGTGCCTGTCACGTATTGGTCAGCGATAAACCCGACGGGCCTTATATCCCAATGAAAGACACGATATATCTGCCCCCGGACAAGCCCACACTCGATGGTACATTTTGGGTGGATAAGGATGGAAAACCTTATATGGTGTATTGTTATGAATGGCTCCAAAACTGGAATGGAACCATTGAAAAGATAGAATTGAAACCAGACTTGAGCGGCTCAATAGGTGAAGGAAAAGTGCTGTTTCGTGCAAGTGATTCACCGTGGAGCAAAGAGCGTAATGAAAATGGGAACATCATCCCCAACAAGGTAACCGATGGTCCGTGGCTGTTCCTTACCCAGACCGGTAAATTGGGTATGATATGGACAAGCTGGGTTTTTGAAAACTATACGCAAGGCGTGGCTTATTCTGAAAGTGGTACATTAGACGGCCCGTGGGTGCACGATAAAGAACCGATTACACCTCCAAATTACGGACATGGTATGTTGTTCCGTACTTTTGAAGGAATACTTTTAATGTCCGTTCACAGTCATAAGAATGTCAACGGGCGTTATGTACGTATCCCGCACCTGTTTGAAGTGGACGATTCCGGGGATAAAATTATTCTGGGAAAACCATATTAATTTGAATATCCGGAACAACATTAAAAGCTTGAAAAAAAAGCTTTTGCAGCCATCTCTCCGATTGTTTAAACTTTTTTAGGATCATCCAAATAATGAATACCTTATTTAACCGCAAAGAAACACCGAGAGATTTAGAAAAAATAATGAGTGGTATTACTTCTCGGCGCTTCTTTGCGGTTGAACAGGTACTTTTTTACCGGATGAATTCTTTCTTATTCCCTCACTGACATAAAACGCTAATACTCACTGAAGCTACACCTTCAGATGAGGCAGTTATAGTAGCCTCTCCTGCCAGGGTAATTTTCCTGTCGAACCGTTACTATTTGGATCAAACGGACCGGCGATCGCCCAGTCATGCGGTAAGCGAACAGCCTGCCACTGGGAATCATTAAAATCGATTGCTTCGGCGCCTTCCTGTTCTCCCTTGTAAAATTTCCAGTTGCGATTAAAATTTATGTTCTTACGAACATCCTGAAGTTCTGCCCCGTTAACATGAGGTATCCCCGGCCAGATATTTATCGCAAGACTCAGTATGATGACAATCGTTGTTTGAAACAAGGAAAATCCAATTCCTGATCTCCCCTTGCCGGAAACATTTCTGCCGGCCTTTTTCATCATATATCCTTTCTTAATTTGGCGCTCCTGCCCATCGAATTTCTGACCGCCTAACGGGAAGATGAATATCATTATTTTTCAGAATTTATATTTTCGGTTACGAGTTCCTGCATCTTTCCACTTTTAAAACCTGCTCGAAAAAATCTCCCCGAAAAAAAAGGGGATGTAAACCACATCCCCCTTTAAATTCACTTCGAGTAAATCTATTTTTCCGTCAACGCTGCCACACCCGGCAGAACTTTGCCTTCCATCAATTCAAGGCTGGCGCCACCGCCTGTGGAAATGTGGCTCATTTTATCGGCATAGCCGGATTTTTTCGCCGCACTGGCCGAATCACCACCGCCAATGACCGTTACCGCACCGCTTTTGCCCAGAGCCTCGGCAACAGCCCAGGTTCCTTTTTCAAATCCTTTGGCCTCAAAAACACCCATAGGACCGTTCCAGATAATGGTTTTGGCTTTTGCAATTTGCGCTTTATAGGCGGCAATGGATTTGGGTCCGATATCCAGACCCATCTGACCTGCCGGGATGTCCGCACCGTCCGTTACTATGCCGGTCACATTTTTGTCGGCACCGGGAAATTCTCCGGCAATCACATGATCCATAGGAAGCAGAAACGTGACATTTTTTTTCTTTGCGGTTTCAAGAATTTCTCCCGCCTTGTCCACCAGATCTTCCTCGACCAGAGACTTGCCGACGGAAACACCCTGGGCTTTGAGAAAAGTATAGGCCATGGCGCCACCGATAAGAATGGCATCGGTTTGCTTCATCAGGTTATCGATGACCAGCAGTTTATCACTCACTTTGGCACCGCCGAGAATCGCGAGAAATGGCTTTTGAGGATTATCAAAAACTTTGCTGAAATAATCCAGTTCTTTTTGCAGCAGGTAACCGGCCGCTCCCTGGCCCAATTTTTCCGGTACACCGGACATGGATGCGTGAGCCCGGTGAGCCGTTCCAAACGCATCATCCACATACAGGTCTGCCAATTTTGCCAGTCCGTCGATAAACCAGGCCCGCTCCTCTTTGGACATTTTTTGGCCGTCTTTTTTACCCTCTTCCTCGGGATGAAAACGCAGATTCTCAAGTAACAGGACATCGCCTTCCTTCATGACGGCAACCATTTTTTCCACCGTCTCGCCGACACAATCCGGAGCAAACGTTACCGGCTTTCCCAGCAATCCCGCCAGGTGTTCGGCAACGGGTTTGAGGGAAAATTCGGGCTTGATTTTTCCGTCCGGACGTCCCAGATGGGACATTAATATCGCCTTTCCACCGTCACCGATCACTTTTTTAATCGATGGCAATGCTGCTTTTATTCGTTTATCATCGGCCACTTTGCCGCCCGCCAACGGCACATTAAAATCCACGCGCATGAGTACACGCTTTCCTTTTAGAGCAAGATCATCAATAGTTTGTTTGTTCATCTTTTCCTCACAAATTTAATATTTTTCGTATTTATTCTTTTTTTTATTAACGAATAGGAAAAATCCCTATAATCGCTGCCTTGTATATTTTATAAATTAAAGGATTTTAAAGAGAAAATCAAGATAAAAGCATGTTGGGTATCCCCCAAAATTTTATTTGAATCGATAAATATACAGCAACAATCAGCCTGGCTTTTACTCATCTGTATGATTTTTTTTAGTTTCGCGCAGAGCCGGGGAGGCGCAGAGATTTTAACCGGGCAAGGTGAATGGAAGCGTAGGTTTTTATTATTTTGCTTTTTTAAAGAATTATATAAATAAAAAGGGTTCTCCGAAAATCCGTACCTGATTTAACCGCCGAGAACGCGGAGGATCGCCGAGAAAAAGTTCATGAGTGATACGCAGAGCTGAGCAGATTGATAAATAATCATCAATTTGTTTATAAAGATCAATTTCTGGTGTTAAATTTTTAAAAAATTATACTGAAAATTAATAAAAAACCTTAACGTCATTACTTCTCGGCGCCCTTTGCGGTTTAATGAGGCACTCATTATTCGGATGATCCATACAATGGGAAATTTGATAAAATTCTGGATAAGTTTTTATCCATCTTTTATGTACCATCTGCGTCCTACCGACTCCGCGCGATGAATCAAAGAAGAATACAATACAAAACTGTATATGAACCAATAAATTATTTTTTTCACAATTTATATAGTTGTAATATTAAATTAATCTTTTAAGAGCTAAAATCGTTATATCATCAAACTGTTCAACACCGCCGACAAATTTTTCCACCGATTTTAACAACAGGTCGATCACATTTCGCATATTATTACCCTGAGGCAGGTCCTTTAAAAATTGCTCCACTCTCTCTTCTTCAAACATGTCGTGAATCCCGTTTTCCGCTTCCGTCAAGCCATCCGTATAAAACAGAATAGAATCGCCTTGATTTAATTTCAACGTACTTTTTTCAAGTTCCAAATTTTTCATTATGCCCAGGGCGATACTTCTGGTCTTGTGGACCGTTTCAACGCGGCCACCGGTCCGTTTTATAAATGGAAGATTATGGCCGGCGTTGGCAAAATAGATATTTCCAGTTTCCGTGTTGTAAACGGCATAGAACACCGTGACAAACATCGACGAGGGATTTTCAGGGTAAATAATTGAATTGACTTTTTCTAATGTCGCTTTGGGGCACAATTCATCGGTTGCCGCTGTTTTTATAAGCGTTCTTGTTATTGCCATAAATAATGCAGCCGGTACCCCTTTTCCGGAAACATCACCGATGACCAAACCCAGATGTTTTTCATCAATGCAAAAGAAATCATAAAAATCTCCACCGACTTCACGGGCAGGATTGGCGACGGCGTAAAGATCAAATTCTTTCCGGTCCGGAAACGGA
>JAFGEC010000648.1 GCA_016931775.1 Candidatus Zhuqueibacterota bacterium
GCAAACGTCGGATGGTACATCTGGGAACTGATGATTGTGCGTGAAGGATGGGGTCCTGTTCACGGTGTTTTTTATGAGGATGGCAGTGTTCGTGATCCATCCATACCCGCAGCCATCATGGGATTTTTCCGAAAACGTACTGCCGATATACTCCCTGCTATTCCGGACAAGGAAGGATGGGTAACCAAGGTTATCGATCAGAGTGATCAATGGCTTAAAAATCCTGAAGCAACCAGGAAGGATGGGCTGGATATTGCTGAAACCGCCGCTCATCTGCTGGAAGCGGGAGAATTGACGGCCATGAGGACACCCCCGACATGGGAAGTCGAGATATTGAGAAACAGTGAAGAGAACATGATAGGTCTGAAAGAACTGATTGTAAGATTTAAAGGACAGCTCGAGCCTTATAAAGCACCACAGATAAAAAAGAATTGACAGCAAAAAAACCTAAATGAGAAAAATCAAAATGAAGAAAAAACAAATCGATACTTTGGTGCTTTTCATAACAATACTCGGCGCTTCCACCTCGGTAACAGCTCAGCCAATGAGAGGCCCATTGGTGGTTTCGCCCCAAGTTAATCCGGATAACACGGTTATCTTTCGATTTCTGGCCCCTGATGCAAAAGAAGTCAAGCTATCTGCGCAGTTTGAAAACAAGCTTGTGCCGATGACGAAAGATTCTACAGGCATTTGGAGTGTAACCGTCGGCCCGGTACAACCGGACATGTATCCCTATCATTTTATAGTGGATGGAATACGTGTGACCGATCCCCATAATACGGTCATTTTCCCGAATGAAAATTTTCAGAACAGTATTGTGGAAATAACCGGCGATACGCCGCTTATTCACACGGTTCTAAATGTGCCTCACGGAACGCTGTCTTATCGATACTATTTTTCTCCCGAACTGTATATCCGTCCCGTCGTCATTTATACTCCCCCGGGTTATGAGAAAAATACGGATAAAAAATATCCTGTTCTTTACCTTCTTCACGGTTCAACAGATACCGAGGAAACCTGGACCAAAGTGGGTCGTGCCAATATTATTCTGGATAATCTGATTCATCAGGATAAGGCGGTCCCAATGATTATCGTTATGCCATACGGCCGGGCTTATCCGGTAATCAGCAAATCGTCCGGGAGTCTCCGTAGCTGGGATAATTTGCAGGAATTCAAAAAGGATTTCCTGAACAATCTATTGCCTTTTATCGAAGAAAATTACCGCGTGAAAACAGACCATAACAATCGCGCTATAGCGGGATTTTCGGGAGGCGGTGGTGAAAGCCTTTATCTCGGACTGAACAACCCGGATTTATTCAGATGGGTTTGCGGTTTTGCTCCGGGTATGCAAAGAGAAGAATTTGACCGGAACAATGCGGTTGCTTTTGAAAATCCGGCATTGACGAACCAGCGATTGAAAATGTTCTGGATTGGTGTGGGTAAAGACGATGGTTTATACTCCGTTATATCGGATTATCTGAAAGTACTGGATCAAAAACAGATCAATCATGAGACGTTTATCACAGAGGGCGGTCATACATGGATGAATTGCAAACTGTTCTTGACAATAGTTGCGCAAAAACTTTTCAAAAAGGCATAAACATGAATCGTATATTACTGTCGGCCTTGATCATCTTTGCGAGTTGGGCTGCCTCGACGGCCCGCGCGGCAGATCCTGAGATTGGAAAATCAGCGCGCTACTGTAATCCCCTGCCGATGATCACGGCGCCGGGCGGGAATGCGGCCGGCGACGTTACAGTCATCCGGGAGCAAGGCAAGTATTACATGTACTGCACGGGCGGCGGTGCATGGATATCGGACGATATGCTTAACTGGTCTTTTCAGCGCGTCGATCACGTCCCAATCGCGCCGGACGTCGTTAAATACAACGGCAGCTTTTATATGTGCGGCAATGACGGGCCTCTCTTCAAAGCGGACAACCCGCTTGGGCCTTTTACCAGCCTTGGAGAATGGAAGAACACACCCGACGTTGCAGGCGGATGGAACGGCGCTTTCGACATGGAAATTTATATCGACGAAGACAACAAGCCGTATCTCTATTACTCCGGCCGAGGCGTGAGCGGTATCTTTGTAGTGCCCCTCGATCCCAGCGACCTGACCAGATTCGCGGGCCCGGTTAAACATCTCTTCGGATTCAACAGCGACCATGTATGGGAACGCTACGGCGAGATGAACGAGTACACGGATGTCTCTTGGATCGAAGGCCCGTGGCTTCAAAAACATAACGGCGTATACTATCTGCAATATTCGGCTTCCGGAACACAGTGGAAGACCTACGCCGAGGGCTACTACACAGCGAAATCTCCCATGGGGCCGTTCAGTTATGCTCCCAACAATCCGCTGCTGCGCAGGACCGATGGTTTGGTCACCGGTCCCGCTCATGGCAGTATCGTTGAGGGACCCGACGGGAATCTCTGGCAATTCTACACGATTGTTCTATCGAATCCGCCCGGCGGACGGCGAATCGGCATGGATCGTATCACCTTCGATAAAGACGGCAACATGGCGGTAAAGGTCACCGATACGCCGCAATGGGCCCCCAGTGCGGTCAACGATCCCGCAAAAGGCAACAGCGGTTCGATCCCGGTGACCATCAATAAGGTTCGCGCGATGAACGCGCTTTCAAAATTCTCCTCCCAGCAACCGGGGCGAGATGCAGCCCATGCCGTGGACAATTCCAGCGGTACCTGGTGGGAACCCGCCAGAACCGATACGCTGCCGACGCTGACGATCGAGCTCTCCCCCGCCACACGCTTTGATGTGGTGCAACTATTTATCATTGATTCCGCCCGTTTGATGTTTAACAGCGGAAGACGACGTTTCGACCGGAGACCTGCAGCAACAGAGAACGCACCGGCACCACCTACAGATACAAAACAGCCTCCGACCGACGCGTATCTATACAAAATCGAAACGTCAATGGATGGGGAGACTTACGTCATAGCCCTTGACCGGACAAACAACGCCATTCCGAGAAATACGATTTTTGAGGAGATATCCCCGGTCAAGTGCCGCTTTGTAAGGCTGACCTTGACAAATTGGCCCCGTACCTCGCCTCTGGGAATTATCGAGTTCACTGTTTTCGGCAAGCCGGCGGAGTCTTTGCCCGCGGAACAGCCGATTCCCGAGACACATTAGCTTTGGTAGCATGGTTTGAAACGTTTGATAGTCAGGATAAAAAAATCCGGACAGAACAAATTGTGAAAAAATTAAGGAATTAAAATTTATGAAAACAAAATTATCTTTGACTGTGTTTTTACTCCTTCTGTGGAATTCGGGAATAATTGACCGGATCTCGGCTCAAACTCAAAAGCAGACATTTCTGCCCGACTTTGTTTCGTTGGAAAAGGCTGATCCTGTTCCCGAATGGTTTAAAGATGCCAAATTTGGCATATATTTCCACTGGGGCGTATACTCTGTTCCGGCATTTTCAAACGAATGGTATCCCCGTAGTATGTATATCAAAGGATCTTCTGAAAACAAACATCATATCGAGATTTATGGTGATGTATCCCGGTGGCCGTACAACAATTTCATCACAGGAGCAAAAGACAAACAGGATCGTTTTGTACAGTTTGCACCCAAACTCAAATCGGAAGGCGGTTTTTTCGATCCTGAAGAATGGGCACAGCTGTTTGCTGATGCGGGAGCTAAATTTGCCGGCCCGGTGGCTGAGCATCACGACGGCTTTTCCATGTGGGCGAGCAAAATCAATCCCTGGAATGCAAAAGATACGGGACCGAAACTTGATTTGGTGGGTTTGTTAACGGATGCCATCCGTAAAAAAAACATGAAAATAATCCTTTCCATGCATCATGCATACAATATCACCGGATTTTATCAACCGGTTCCTGAAACAGACGATCCAAAACTTCAAATGCTATACGGACAGCAGGGAAAAGAAAAGAACGAAGCCTTTTGGCTCAGCAAGCATAAGGAAATTATCGAAAACTATAAACCCGACATCATTTGGCAGGATTTCAATTTGCATGTTATCTCCAAGTCTGTTCTTCTTGACTTTTTATCTTATTTCTATAACCGGGCAGCCCAATGGGACCAAGAAGTGGTCGCCACATACAAAGACGGCCTGAATACAAAATGTGCCGTTCTCGATTATGAGCGCGGCGGCCCCATCGACATTACTGAAAATTACTGGCTTACCGATGACGCAATCAGTTCATCGAGCTGGTGTTATACCGAAGGCATTGGATATTATTCCAAAAAACAGATACTTCATGGTTTTCTCGACAGAATAAGTAAAAACGGCAATCTGTTGCTGAATATATCACCCAAAGCGGACGGCACAATCCCCCAGGAACAGAAGGATATTCTGCTTGCCATGGGTGCATGGCTGAAAAAATATGGTGAAGCGGTGTATGCTACCCGTGCGTGGGAAAAATACGGAGAGGGCCCGACAAAGATGGGGGCCGCTCATGGCATATTTACCGCTCCGGCCGAAGGAACAGCGCAAGATGTCCGTTTTACCCGGTCGAAAGATAACACGGCACTTTACGCCATTTTGCTCGGCTGGGAAAAAGGCCGGAACAAAGTTATTCTCAAATCATTGTCTACAAACAGAATGGACTGCGAAAATCTGAAATCCGTTGAACTCGTCGATGGCGAAGCCGGAAAATACCTTCCGGTAGATTTTAAACAGGACACAGAAGGTCTAAAGGTTCGCTTACCCGAACACCATTTCGAAGAACCGGCCTACGTTCTGAAACTAAACTTCGATGGCAAAATCCCGCCACTCGACAAGTATGCCGACATTGACTGTGCGCCGCACTATTACCTTATCCCGGGTGATAACACGAGCAGTTTGGTACTGGGTTCTGATTTGACACTGACCGGCAATAGAAAAGATACTGCAAACCAGTGGAAACTGGAAACGGCAGGAAAAGGTATTTATAAAATCCTGAACCGTAAAGACGGTAAAAAGACATTCGAGTGCAGTGATTCCGGTCAAAACCTTGTCATTTCAGATTTTTCCGAGCGGGACAGCCAATTATGGAAAATTGAAGATGCACACAACGGATTACTTAAAATTTCAAACATACAATTCCCGAATATTTTACTATCCGTCACACCTGCCCTTGCTGAAGGGAATAAAGCGGAGTTAATCAACACGGGAAACGGTTCGTTTTTTGGATGGAAACTTTTGCAGGTCTGCGACCTGAAACAGGAAGCTTTTAAATCCAATACGATTCCGGGAACCATTGAAGCCGAAGACTTTGATACCGGATGCCCCGGTGAAACTTTCCATGATAGAGATGAAGTAAATGAAGGCGGCCAATATCGGCTCGATGAAGGTGTGGATATTGAAAAATGCAGTGCAGGTGGTTACAATCTTGGTTGGACCCGTACCGGAGAATGGACCGCATACACAGTCACAATTCGTGAATCCGCAACGTACCAAATTTCTTTCTATATTGCCTCAGGTTCCGAAACTGCAAAGCTGCATCTCGAATGTGATGGCGCGAACACGACGGGAATGATGACAATTCCAAATACCGGAGGCTATCAAAACTGGCAAGTTGTCAAAAAGACAGTAAAACTTGATGCCGGTCAGCACGTGCTGAAACTGGTTGTCGACGGTGATTACTTTAATCTTGACAAAATGGTTTTTGAAGAAATAAATTGACGGATGAGTCGACCTGTATTTAAAACAAAACAGGTATTTGATGCGACACTCATAATGGTTTCGAGATGCTTAATTCGTTGACAGGAGTTGCTAATATGAAAATTATGGTTTTAATTTGTATCTTTTTGACGAAAGAGGTGATTGATTTTTTACAATCTGCTATTTATATTTTTTGAAATAAATAAAGGACGAATTCAAAATGACGTTCAAGTTTTGCCGATATACCAATTGGATTCACAGATTTTATAGGCCGTTCAGCTATTTATCTTATATTTTTCCTGTTTTCAGTGCCGTGCTTTTCACTTTCAGTTTTCTCTCTTTTGGTTTCGCCCAATCCACTGCTGCTGCAAAATGGGTGGGAACCTGGAGCACGGCACCACAACTCGTTGAAACGAGCAACAATCCCCCTTCGCCGGGCTTGAGCAATAATACGCTTCGACAAATCGTTCACGTTTCAATCGGCGGTGATAGTTTACGGATGCGGTTTTCCAATGAATTCAGTAACAGTCCTGTCACATTGAAATCAATTCATATGGCGGTATCCACGGGCAGCAGCGCGATCGACACGACCACTGACAAAACGCTGTACTTTAACGGGGCACCTGAAGTTACAATAGAGGCGGGTGCTGCGGTGACCTCAGATCCTTTTGAATTTGATTTACAGCCGTTGAGCAATGTGGCAATCACGATCTATTTTGGCCAAACCTCCCCGGATGTGACCGGTCATCCCGGATCTAGAACCACCTCATATTTGCTGAGGGATAATCAGGTGACACGGGATATCTTTTCAGGTGCAGTGAGGACGGATCACTGGTATGTGATTAATACGATCGACGTTATGGCGCCGGACACTTCATATGCCGTTGCAGTACTAGGCAACTCGATTACAGATGGACGGGGTTCGGGAACAAACAAACAAAATCGCTGGCCGGATGAACTTGCCCGGAGGCTTCAGGCAAATCCCGCCACACAACACGTGGCCGTATTAAACGAAGGAATCGGCGGCAATTGTGTCCTTGGAGCATGTTTGGGCCCTTCCGCCATCAGCCGGTTTGAACGCGATGTGATCAATCAGAACGGCATCAAATGGCTCATTATTCTTGAAGGAATCAATGATATAGGCAATTCCTCGGGATCAGGCGTCGGGAACAGACTGATTGACGCTTATCAGCAGATGATATACAGCGCCCACGCCAATGGTTTCTTTGTATATGGCGCAACACTACTTCCCATGGGTCATTCATTTTACTATTCAGTGGCTCATGAAACCGAAAGACAAATCGTCAATGAATGGATCCGGAACAGCGGTGAGTTTGATGCGGTTATCGATCTTGATATGGCGCTGCGTAATCCGGCGGATACGCTCAGTCTCCGGCCTGAGGCGGATACAGGGGATCATCTCCATCCAAACGAAACGGGCCACCGGTTAATGGCTGAGGCTGTTGATCTGAATTTATTTTCAGGCAGTGATTCTGTGGACTTTACTGACAAGATAAGGATGATTTACTTTGAGCCTGAATGTGCCACAGTAGGTGAGAATTGGGATATACTCTCCGATGCCCAGGCGTCAAACAAGACATATGTCACGGTCAAATCCGGAATACAAAGCATTAACGCGGCGCCCTCCGGTAGTGAGAGCACTATTTTAATTCCATTTTCCGTGGATTCGGCCGGGAATTACTCCGTATTCGCCAGGTTAAATTGTCCGACCTACGATGACGATTCATACTGGGTAAAAATGGACGATGGGACGTATAAAATGTATAATGGATTAGCGACCGGCGGATGGGAATGGAAAAAATTTGACGATTATTCATTGTCGGAAGGCGGACACACCCTGACCATTGCTTATCGTGAGGATGGAGCGAAACTCGATAAAATATGCATCTCAAATGCGTCCTATATCCCTATGGGAATGGGCGAAGAGGCGGAAAACATTTGTGATCCGGTCGGTGTAAAAAACTCCAAACGAGCTCCTGTTGGTTATGCCCTGGAACAGAATTATCCGAATCCGTTTAATCCGATCACTTTTATCACATACTCCATACCCGAAAAGAGCTTCATCTCTCTCAAGCTGTGGAATCTTCTCGGAGAGGAGGTTAAAACGCTCTACGAAGGTGTCCGTCAACCGGGTGACTATACGGAAAGCTTCAATGCCGAAGGATTACCAAGCGGCATCTATTTCTACAGGTTAAAAACCGAAAATTTTAGTGAAACAAAACAATTCATTTTATTAAAATAAGGACAATCATTCCATGAAAAAAAAATATTTCATTTTTAATGCCCTTATTTCTACATTACTACATATCATGATGTTCACACAGGTTAATTCAGCTCAAAACCCTGTTATTCATGCCGATGTCCCGGATATGTCCATGATCCGGGTGGGCGACACCTATTACATGAGCAGCACCACCATGCATATGAATCCCGGTGTGCCGATCATGAAATCCAAAGACCTTGTCAACTGGGAAATCGTAAATTATGCTTACGATATTCTGGATGACGTGGATGAGCTGAATCTGAAGAATGGGAAAAGTTCCTACGGCCGGGGATCGTGGGCAAGCTGCATACGTTACCACGACGGACTGTATTACGTGAGTACTTTTTCAGGTACAACCGGAAAGACCTATATCTATTCAACACCGGATATTGAGAACGGGCCCTGGAACACAATTTCATTCACACCTTCTTATCACGATCATACCATATTTTTTGATGATGACGGACGCATTTACATGATATGGGGCGTTGGCAGACTCCGGATGGTTGAACTAAAAGAAGACCTTTCCGGAGTAAAGGAAGGTACGGAAATGGTTCTTATAGAGAATGCAAGCGCACCGGCCGGATCCAATATTGGACTCCCTTCTGAAGGTTCCCAACTATTCAAGGTAAATGGTAAATATTATCTGTTTAACATTACCTGGCCAAGGGGCGGCATGCGTACCGTTATTCTTCACCGCGCCGACAAAATCACAGGCCCATACGAAGGAAAACTTGCCTTACAGGACAAGGGAGTGGCCCAGGGAGGTCTGATCGATACGCCTGACGGCAGATGGTTTGCCTATCTGTTCCGTGATTATGGTGCCGTCGGCCGCATCCCCTATCTTGTACCTTTAAAATGGGAGGATGGCTGGCCAGTTCTGGGCGTTGACGGTCAAGTGCCCGATACGTTGAACCTGCCTGCCGGTAAAGGCCTGATCCCGGGTATCGTGGCTTCCGATGAGTTCGAACGCGGTGAGAATGATCCGGTGCTGCCTTTGGTTTGGCAATGGAACCACAATCCCGACAATGAACTTTGGTCAGTTACCCGGCGGAAAGGTTATCTGCGGCTGACGACCGGACGAATTGACACGACGTTTTTATCGGCAAGAAATACGTTGACTCAACGGACGATCGGTCCCGAATGCACGGGTTCAACCTCCATCGATGTATCCGGTATGAAGGAAGGAGATTTCGCCGGTCTCGCCCTTTTACAAAAAAAATACGGTTTGGCCGGAGTCAAATTTGACAATGGAGTCAAGTCGGTGGTTATGGTAAACGCCGCATCAGGCCATCCTGTTGAAATTGAAAGCGTGCCTGTCTCGCAGAAAACAGTGTATCTGAAAGCAGAGTGCGATTTCGGGGATCGTGCCGACGTTGCTTATTTTTTCTACAGTCTCGATGGTCAATTATGGAGACCGATCGGCAATCAACTCAGGATGGAATACACTTTACCTCATTTTATGGGTTATCGATTCGGATTATTTAACTATGCGACTAAAACCGCAGGTGGATATGCCGATTTTGATTTTTTTCATATCGATGATCGGATGACCGAAAAGAATTAAAGGAGACCTCAAATAAAAAATAATAATTAAAGCGGCAGTGTTGTAAATTTTTCTTGTTTTAGCTGAATTCGTCAACGCGCAATGTTGAAGAGGTGCATGGAATATAAAAAAAGTCTTTTTACGTTAATATATTATTTATATATATATAATACTTTTTGGAGACAAATAAAGAATATAAAAACCCGTCGACTTTAACCTGTTGATTTCGACTTTTTTTCTTCAGGCACAAGCGGATGGAAAAGTTGAAGCGAATCATGATGAACGTAAAAAAACCTAAAAAAAGCCTGGAGCCAGGCACAATTGTGAACATTGAGAGAAAGGAGAAAGAAAAAAAATTGTACACATGCAAAACCCACGGATGGATCTTTGCAAAATTCAGCAATTGCGAAAGTCACTTTACTAAAAGAAAGGAGGGAAAAAACAAATTGTTTTGCTGTTTTAGTCGTCTTTTAAAAATCCAATTAATTGTTCTATTCAATTTTTTAAAGGAGGAGCATCATGTGCAGTAAACTTTATTATTTGTTGTTTTTTGGTCTGATGCTGGTTTTGACCGGAAGCCTGATGGCCCAGGATCCCGGCACGGCGAATCTGACTCACTTATGGACATTTGAGGACGGCACACTTAACGACCAGGTCGGTGAAGCAAATGGCGAATTTGTCGGTGATAACGCATTTGTGGATATGGGAGACATTGTCCTCGTTCCAGGTGCCGAGGGTATAGCTGATTCATGGGTTGAATTACCGGGTGATGCAATTGATCTTGCCGGTTACAGTGCGGTTTCGATTGCAGCCTGGTTTACACCGGCTCTGGAAAACACCCAGTGGAACGCACTCTGGTTTTTCGGCGATGACGGAGCCGGTAATGGTGTCGGTTCCGATGGTTTCTGCTTCCAGCCTTCCAGGGGTGACAATGTGGCGCGTGTATGGATTTCATGCGGTAATCAATCAGCTCCATATTCTATTGAAGATGCCGTGGTTGATGCGATAGAATATAATGACCTGGATTTGCATCATGTCGTATGTGAACTCACTGAAAGTATGGAAATCGTGATGTACCATAACGGCGTATTTTTAGGTTCCTCTCCGCTGATAACGGATCCAGCGTTGGGTAAGGATAACGCCATCTGGAACATCAGTCCAAATTTCGCCCGTTTTGCTCATAGTTGCTATTCAGCCGACTACCCCTATTTGGGCTATATTCACGAGATAGCGATTTTCAACAAAGAATTATCCGATGCCGAGGTCGCTTATCTTTACGGTGCTGGTGTGAATGGATTCCCCTCTACTGCCGTCAAAAACAACGAAGCACCGCTACCCGAAGCATTCGGTCTGTCACAAAATTATCCGAATCCCTTCAATCCGTCAACAGAGTTTAGCTATACTTTGACGCAGACTGAGCATGTAAGGCTGACTGTTTTCGACGCCTTAGGCAGAGAAGTCGCGACACTGGCGGATGGGATTCAGAGCCAAGGCAAGCACGACATTACTTTTAACGCACAGGACTTGACCAGCGGTGTCTATTACTACCAAATCCAGACTGAAACTGGTAAATTAACCAAAAAGATGGTTTTGATGAAATAAGCAAGATATTACGGTAGATTATTGACAATTTCCGGTTAATTTTGCTAAATGCCGGAGCAATTTTTTGCTCCGGCATAAATATATTCAAACATCGGCAGAGGAAATTGGTCTGTCGGAAACGGCCGGGCCTTAAGTAAAAAACCAGGTCACCCCAAATCTCATGGAATCTACGATTCATTATGACAAAACAAAAAAAAGCAGAAAAACAAATCAGGCTCGCTCAATTTAAAAAATTTATTTTCAGTATCGTACTGGTCGTATTACCGATCATCATTCTGGCAATTTTTGAGTTGTTTTTACGTTTAATACATTATGGTGATAATTTTAACCTTTTTATTAACCTTGCTCCGGAAGATAATCAGAAATATAAAGTTGTTAATCCTGAGATCGGCAAAAAATACTTTAAGGTATTTTATCCTTCCCATCCGCGACATGATATGTTCACGAAGGAAAAGCCAAAAAATGGTTTTAGAGTGTTTGTGCTGGGCAGCTCAACGGTATTTGGCTTTCCGTATGAAGAAAATTTAACTTTTTCGAAAATTCTGCACGAAAGATTGCAAGACAGTTACCCGGAAAAACATATAGAAGTTGTAAACACGGCTCTCACTGCAATCAATTCTTATACTTTACTGGACTTTATTGATGATATTTTAAAAGAAGAACCGGATGCTATACTTATTTACGCCGGACATAATGAATTTTACGGGGCCTTTGGAATCGGTTCGGTAGAAAGAGCAAATAAATACCGAAAACTAACATTTTTACATTTAGACCTTTTATCATCCAGGTCTTATCAGTTGTTGAGAAATATAATTAATACGGTTAGCCATTCCATGCAACGCGATAACAGACATGAGCCGGTTAAAGGTAAAGGCACTTTGATGAAGTTTATCGCTGACAGTAAGGAAATAGCTTATAAAGGTGATATATACAACACCGGTATAAAAATTTTCAGAACGAATATGGAAGCACTATTATCAAAAGCGGCAAAAAAAAATGTCCCTGTTTTCATGAGTGAATTGATCAGTAATGTTAAAGATTTACCGCCATTTTGTTCTGTGGTAACAGATTCATTTCCCCTTGCTTCTGAAATATTCAATATGGCAAAACAATTTGAGAAAAACAGCGATTTTATAAAAGCCAAAGAAAATTACTACCTGGCGAAAGACCTGGATGGCGTCAGGTTCAGGGCTTCCGAGGAGATGAATGAAATCATTCAAAATTTGGCCGGCCAATACCATGCCGTGCTGGTTCCCATGAAAGAGCATTTCGAGAAAGCTTCGCCGAACCGGCTTATAGGTAACAATCTTTTAACCGAACACGTTCATCCCAATATGGACGGATACTTTATAATGGCCGATGCCTTTTATCATAAAATTGTAGATTCAAAATTAATCGGTGATTCTGTCGAACCGGTTTTTTACAAGAATTCAGATTATTATAAAAAAAATTGGGCCTATACCGATCTCGATAGTCTGATTGGCGTTCATAAAATAAACAGTCTGCTCAGTTATTGGCCTTTTCAGCCATTAGATAACTCATCCGCCGGTTACCTGGATACCTATAAACCATTATCGATGGTGGATTCCCTGGCATTTGCTTTTGTGAAAAGCGCCGACCAGGATATACACGGCGCCCATATAAAAATGGCGGAATTTTACAAAGCAACAAGGGATTATTTCAGGGCTTTCAAGGAGTACCATGCTGCCATAAAAAGTAATCCGTTCATAGCCAAAGATTATCTCGAAGCGGCAAGTTGCCTGATGGCTACCAACGATTTTTCCTTGGCGCTGCAATTTTTTGATCAATCGCTGCAATTACAGGAAACGTTTTTTGCACATTATAATAAAAGTGAAATATTTTTCCTGATGGGAGGTTATGAAGAGGCTGTTAATGCCTTGAATTTTGCCCTTGAGTTAGAAAATACGCCGGAATCCCGGGAAAAAGTGTTGAAAAGGATGCATAAAATATATTTTTATTCCGGAAATAAAAATAAAATGTCTGAAACCCTGGGGGAAATAAAAAAAACAGATCCCGGTTATCAGCCGGCTTTCCCCGAGAATAAAAAAAGTTTTGCTTTTTTAATTCCTTTACAGGTTAAAGACCGGGTTGAAAAGGCGTATCGATTATACAGTTCCGGTCATTTTGACCGGGCCCTCACAGAATTCCTGGTTTCACTCGAGATAAAAGAAACATCGCTTGCAAATCGTTGTGTCGGTGATATCCTGTTTTCCCAGGGCAACAGCAAAGCGGTCATATATTATCAAAAAGCCTATCCCGGTTACAAATATGATGTGGACTTTTTAGTGAATCTGGCCATTCTTTACGTGCAGAATAAATCAGAAAAAAAGGCAGGTGAAATTTTAAAAGAAATCAAACAACTTGATCCGGAAAACAAAAAAATACATCTGCTTGAAGAAAATCTTCGGCATCTGTAAAAATATCTACAAATCCGGGATTTGAACTGATGATCTGAAGCCTCAGCTTTTGTGATGTTATGAGACATTCGATGAGTGCAATCCTGCTTACAAATCCTGATGTTCTGATTATCTGATCCATAGAACTTTTAATCCGGGAAAACGTCAATATTTGAATAAGCCTTATTAATTTACTAAAAGGAGGTTGGCTTGATAAATTTCAGAAATTATTTATTTTATGCGACAGCGGTTTTATTGATTGTGGCCCTAGGTGGATGTCAAGCATTTAAAACAACCAAAATAGAAGTTATATCAAATGAAATTAAATCAAGAACGGTAGAAGACGGCGGGACGGGCCCATACAGCGCATTGATGGTGACGGACAGTACGCTGGCAACGCATACGATTTTCAGACCGCAAAACCTGAGTGTTTTCGGACAGGAGAATAAACTGCCGGTTATCGCCTGGGGTAACGGGGCCTGCGCCAATTCACCATGGGAACACGTCAACTTTTTATCCGAGGTGGCGTCACACGGTTTTTTGGTGATCGCAATCGGGCCCATGCCTGAGGAAGGCGAGCGGACCCATGAAAGGTCAGAATCTTTACAATTGATTGATGCGATTGACTGGGCGATTGCTCAGAACAGCGACGAGACGAGTATATATTATGACAAGATCGATACATCAAAGATAGCGGTGAGTGGTATGTCGTGCGGTGGTTTGCAAACGCTGGAAGTGGCTCCCGATCCCCGCGTTACGACTGCGGTAATTTGCAATAGCGGCATTTTACCAAGTCCCGCAAGCAGCATGCCTGGGATGCCTGCCCTGACAAAAGACCATCTTAATAAATTACATTCGCCGGCAATATATATCCTGGGGGGAGAGTCGGATATCGCTTACAATAATGGTATGGATGATTTTAATCGAATTAATAACGTCCCTGTTTTTGCTGCGAGTCTGGATGTTGGACACGGTGGCACCTACCGGCAACCACATGGCGGAGAATTTGCCAAAGTCGCAACGGCATGGTACAAGTGGCAATTAAAAGATGATAAAGAAGCCGCCAGGATGTTTGTCGGCGAGCCCTGCGGGCTTTCGCAGATGCCCGGCTGGAAAGTCGAAAAAAAGAATATTCCCTGACATCATTGCTGGTGACAGGTTTTTGAAACACTCTACTTTGCTGTACAGAAAAAAAAAGATAACTGTATTTGGGAATAGAATAATGTTTGGTCGAATCGCTTCAGCAGGATTATACTTGGCAGTTTTTTCGGCGTTCGCACAATCCGGAGAGCGGGTGGATTTAGGACGCCTGCCAACCGGGGCAACGTTTTCTTTTGTTCGTACAGGGGGAGGTGAATGGGGTATCGATATCTCGGGCGGTGCTGTTCCGCGTCTGTCGCAACAGAAACCGGCGAAAATCGAGGCCTTTCAAAGTGAAAATGTTTTCCGGGTTCTTGCAGCCGGGTACCAGACCATCAGCCGGGATTCCTCAGGTATAATTGCCAGCGCCGAAATAACCTGCGAAAAAAATGTAAAGTTTCGTGTGTTGGACCACTGGGACATGAACGGAGCGGTCGTGTCGGTGCGCAGAAAGGTGGAAGTAACGGGGACCGCACAGACCGGATTCAACTCGTCTGTCGTGTTCACAGTCGATCCTTCCGTACCCTGGAGTGACCTGCATTGTCTGGCCCCTGGCGCGCTTTACGGTGATCCCGAATACAACGGCGGACGATCACCCGGCGGCACGTTAAACTATGAAGCGCGTCGATTCCTGATGCGCGAGGATATTCTCCCCTCTCCCCTGTTCGCACTCTCTTTCAGCAACGGCACTTCGGTGGCGATGCTGGATCCATCTCCGCGAGGCGAATCGACCGTCGAGGAGACGAAACTTTTAAAGGATGTGATGACAGACTCGAGATTTTTATTCGGCACGCTGGGAGCGTGGCAGGCGGACGGGTGTCCAATTGAATTCGGTTTCCAGTTTCCCGGTTCAACGGCACAATTCGCATTCGATCCCAAAACATCTGAAAAACCCCGTTGGATCCGGCGTTTTCATCCGGTGGCCCAGGGAGTTGTTCACAGTTACGAGGTGCGTTTCCGGTTCGGTCTCGACGAGTCGTTCCGGGACGTCACTCGAAACACGTGGCGGTGGGCGTGGAATACGTTAAAGCCGGCGATTGCACCGGTCGACGTCGAGCAGATGCGCCGTGTTCTGACGGACCACCTGGCCGCACAGGCTGCCACCATTGACGGACGCACAGCCATTCCTTTTGCAGTCGCTACATTTGATACAAGCGCTCCTCAATGGAATTGGACAATGGCGGCAATGGGATTTGTGAGCAAGAACATCGAATGTGCGGACCAGTTACTGCGCGAGGCCGAGCGTGACAGTGCCAAACGAGGTCAAGAGATGCGACAGATCGGCCTTTCCATTATTTCTTCCATGATCCGGGCGCTTCCGACCGTACCTCTCGATGCGACCGGGTACGATCTGGCTACCGGAAAACCATGGACGGGTGAACGGCAGGAATGGCTCGCACCATGGCTCCGTAACGCCACCGAGGGAATGCGCGTGCTTGTGCGTGTTTACCGGCGTGAACGTGATCTCGGCCGCCTTCATCCAGAGTGGTTCAATTGGGTCAAGGCCTATGTCGAGTGGCTGGTCCGGCAACAGAGGGATGACGGCTCTTTTCCCCGGCGGTGGCACTCCGGAAGCAACGAGGTCGCAGAACCGACGGGAACGACAAGCTACTGCCCTGTGCCGCTCCTGGTCGTGATGACTGAAGAGACCGAAAATCCCATGTTTTTACAGGCGGCTGTCCGCGCGGCAGAATATGTTTGGAAGAATTGGGGAAGCCGGGGATTTTATGTTGGCGGCGCCAGTGATAATTCGAATATCACCGACAAGGAAGCTGGCATGCTGGCACTGGAAGCCTTCCTGGCTCTATATGAGTCGACCCGGGAATCCAAATGGCTGGAACGTGCGAAATCGGCGGCTGACTATGCCGAAAGCTGGATATGGATATGGAACCTGCCGATGCCGGTCGATGCGGATAACGCAAAACTCCACTGGAAGAAAGGTGTGCCGACTGTTGGACTTCAGGGAATAACGGCCCGTGGAGCAGGCGGCGTGGATGAGTATATGGACTGGTCGGCATCATCTTATGCAAAACTGTACAGTTACACGAATGATCCGCATTACCTGGATGTCGCACGGATTCTGCTTCACGCCACAAAATCCATGGTCGCTCTTCCGGGACGATTGTACAATATGAAGGGCATCGGATGGCAGCAGGAGCACTGGCGTTTGGGGCCTGGTAGATATGGCCGCGGCGTCGGGGGGCACCGGTTCTGGCTGCCCTGGATTTCAGCCAATCATCTGTACAGCATAACCGGTTTGGAAGAATTCGACCCGGTCCTGTATGACCGGCTCTCAAAAGGGAAGTAAAACCGGATATTATGGATCATATCTCGAGAGTTTATAATTTTCCGGATATCGGCCTGCCGCATTCTCATAAATGCCGGGCCCTGCTGGATGATTGATAGATAATAAAAATGGAGAACACAATGAAGATATGTATTTTTCTTGTTATTGTGTGTGGATTTTTGCCTGTTTTCTTACACGCACAGCAAGCGAATGTCAACCTGGACTACAATCCACAAAAGAACACGGAGAATCTTATTCCGTTCAGTGCTCCGCTCAATTCACCGGACGTGCGTGACGATCGAACTGTTACCTTTCACGTGAAAGCCCCGGCAGCGGAAAAAATCGAGCTCTCGGGGCCGGTGATGATCGCTCTGGGACCCCGGGTCCGTACCATGCCGTTCGAAAAAGGCGAAGACGGTATCTGGTCTCTGACTGTCGGACCGCTCGAACCGGACATGTACATTTACTATTTCGTGATCGACGGCGTGCGCGTGGCGGATCCCAGCAATACTGTGGCCGGATTTACCGCCATGCCGCCGTACAGCCAGCTCGTGGTCCACGGGGACGGGCCGGCCTATTACGACGCGCGTCATGTCCCGCACGGCAATGTAACGCGCCATGTGTACCATTCACAAGTGACCCAAGGCGAACGTGAAATGTATGTATATACACCACCCGGATACAGTGCGGACAAGACTTACCCTGTTTTGTATCTGGTGGGCGGCAGTGGTGATCTGCCTTCGAATTGGGTATATGACGGACGCGTGAACTTTATGATGGACAACCTGCTGGCGGAAGGGCTGGCCCAGCCCATGATCATTGCCATTCCTAACAATCAGGTGATCCATCGCAATCATCCAAAGCATGTGGAGCTTACCTTTGATATTTTTGAAAAGGAATTACGGCAGCATGTGATTCCGCTGGTGGAAAGTCAATACAGCGTCATCAAAAGCCCCAAAGGCCGTGCCTTGTCGGGATTATCCATGGGCGGCCGTCATACCATGTTTATCGGATTCAGGAGTCTTGACCTGTTTGGTTCTTTCGGTGTGCTGAGTGCCGGACATGTGGACAGTGAAAATGTTTTATCCGCGTTCCTCAACGATCCGGCAGTCAGTGAAAAAGTCGATTATTTGTTCGTGGGACAGGGTACGCATGAGGCGACCGGCCGCATGGGTACGCGATGCGCAAAGCTGCATGAAGCTTTGGAAAAACACGGTATTGAACACGAGTACTATGTAGGTGGTCATGGCGCTCATGACTGGGCAACCTGGCGTCACCTGATCTATTTCCGTTTTTTGCGGAATTTATGGCGAAAGAACTGACCTTTAGCGGCAGAGATTCGTTTCCGTTTCTCGAGAATAACTAAAATTCTATGAAGGAGTAAACTATGCATATTTTTAAAAGTGTTATGATGGCGGTCATCATGATTTTGATTGGATTAGCATCCCAGGGCTACTCTGCCACACCTGGCGGCTCGAACAGCAGCATGACGGACAGCGATGCGAGTGACAGCAGCGTGATTTACTTCAAGCCTGTCACTTTGTCCCCCAAGGCTCCGGACGGGGATGGCTTTCTCCAGCGC
Source organism: Candidatus Zhuqueibacterota bacterium (assembly GCA_016931775.1). Lineage (GTDB taxonomy): Bacteria > Zhuqueibacterota > Zhuqueibacteria > Residuimicrobiales > JAFGEC01 > JAFGEC01. Next base: position 18,500 of record JAFGEC010000648.1, read on the forward strand.
TGGTTGCTTCTCGAACCGATCGACAAGCCGAATCGTACCAATACGGTGTTTACAGACAGTTACCTCCGTGAAGTGTTCCATACCGAGTATTTTTCCAACCAGTTCACCCTGGTGCCGAACGACGGCGACAAAGTGACTGTTGCCGATCAAGAACTCACCTGGCATGCCCTGGATGCCACCGGTTTCAACGTCAAACTCTTTCGTTTCGCATCCGGTCTGGACACGCAGATTTACGGTGTCCTGTTTTGGGCGGTTACCGTCGTCAATAGCCCACGGGAGATGAAAAATGTTCGTATGGCGGTCGGTTCCAATTCGGCTTCTATGTGGTGGCTCAACGGCGAGGAAGCCGTTCTCCTTACAGGTGACCGCCGTATGGTGATGGATGATTTTGTATCCAAACGCCTCACGCTTAAAAAGGGACAAAACATCATACGCGGTACCGTTATCAACGGGCCCGGTATGAGTGATTTTTGCGTACGCTTTATTGATGAGAATGGTGAACCGGTCAAGGATCTCACGACACGCTTTGAAAAATAATCAATTATCCTGTATTTGGTTTTTATCATATTGTTCTTGGAGGTTTTATGAAATCCCGAATTCTCACAGGAGCAGTTTCGATCCTGCTCTTTCTCTGTCTGTCTGTTCCGGTTGTAGCTCAGGAAGGTGAAGTTTTTATCCATGATCCCTCGACAATAACATTGTGCGATGGCAAATATTATACTTTCGGTACAGGCGGTGGCGGCCTGATTTCCAACGACGGTTGGATATGGCGCAGAGGCGCCGAGCGTCCCGGCGGTGGAGTGGCTCCGGACGTCATCCACATCGGGGACCGCTACTATGTGACCTATGCCAAAGGAGGGGGCGGATTGGGAGGCGGACACGCCAGCAATGTCTACGTCATGTGGACCAAAACGCTCGATCCCGAATCCCCCGACTTTGGATTTAAAGATGAAATAATTGTCGCCTCGTCTGACGGTGAAGAGGACTGCGATGCAATCGATTCGGCGTTCCTTCTCGATCCCACTGACGGCAGACTGTGGCTCACCTACGGAACCTATTTTGGTTTCATACGGATCGTCGAGCTCGATCCCAAGACAGGGAAACGTATCCCGGGCAACCAGGCCGTGAATATCGCCATTGACTGTGAAGCGACCGCAATGATGTATCGCGACGGCTGGTACTACCTGCTCGGCACTCACGGCACATGCTGTGACGGTCCCAATTCGACTTATAACATCCGCGTGGGACGATCAAAAAAGGTGACGGGTCCCTACGTGGATAATATGGGTATACCCATGCTCAAAGGCGGCGGTAAACTTGTGGCAGCCGCCAACGGTCCCTTAATCGGAGCGGGGCACTTTGGCCTGCTTGATCTGGGGGACGGTGTTCAGAAATTCTCCTGCCATTATGAAGCCGATCTGCGTAAAAGTGGCTTGAGCGTGCTGAGCATTCAACCGTTGCTTTGGAAAGACGGCTGGCCGGTTGGCGGCGAAAATTTCAGGGAAGGTACATATCAGATTTTATCCGAGCGCAGCGGCTACGTGCTTGAATTGGTCGTGGATTTTGTACGAATGCCGCGCACCACGAGGTGGTTTCGACGTCAAAATGATGAACCGGTGAAGCCGGTTCCGCCGCAGACACTCGATGACGTGGTAAATGAATGGCCGGCCGGAAAAATTGACGTTCGCATGGGCGATTTTATGGTCCGGCCCCATCAAAAGTGGACGATCACACCTGTCGACAGCGTCGGCGGTTATCCCGGTTCGCCCTTTTTCAAGATCACGATCTCCGGAACAGACCGTGCGCTGGCTGCAACGGCAGATTTGGAAGTCGTGACGGTCCCTGCCTTTACCGGCGATCCTGAACAGCTCTGGCGCATCGACCAATTGATTGACGGCACTTACCGTATTATGCCAAAAGTCGTGCCCAATACAAAGGAGGCATATGCGCTGATGGCAGTGGGCGCCAGAACCCCCACACTTGCCAAGTTCGATCCGGAAAGCGACAATTCTCGCTGGAATTTTAAAATGCAGTAATGGAAATAATGAATATATCTGGAATTTATACATGAACAACTGACAGTGTAATTATGAGGTATTGCCAAAAGAAATGTGCAGACTATTATCCGCGCGTTTCTTATATTGTTGTCTCTGTTCCGGTATTGAATGAAGTTTTTTATCTAAAATGAGGGCATTAATTATGAAAAAAGTCATTTTTTTCGCTGTAATGATTTTGATATGTGATATCGCATCAGCACAATTCAGGCGCCGCCGGCAGGTAGAGCCGCTTCCCGAAGGCTATAAGCCTGCATCAACCAATACATTTATTTCGCAATACCCGGCTGTCAATGCTCTGACACGCCAGGCTATGTTTCGAGTGTCAGCGCCTTACGCTCAAATCGTTCAGGTCGATGTCGGCGGTAAAAAATACGATATGGTCAAAGATGAAAAAGGTGTTTGGGCCTGCACGTCGGATCCACTGGTCGTCGGTTTTCATTACTATTCCATCCTGATAGACAGTGTTGCAGTCATGGACCGCGGCAGTGAAGCCTATTTCGGCAGTAACTGGGAATCTTCAGGAATCGAAATCCCTGAAGGTCCGGAAGGGGATTATTACCGGTTTAACAAAAATATCCCCCACGGTCATATCCGCGCCATTGATTACTGGTCCGAAATGAATGGAATGGAACGTCCTGTCAATGTTTATGTCCCCGCAGAATATGAAAAACAGCCCGGGAAAAAATACCCCGTTCTCTATCTTGTCCACGGCTGGGGAGAGGATGAAAATGGCTGGTCCATCCAGGGACATATGGCAAATATTATGGATGGATTGATTGCGGACGGAAAAGCCGTTCCCATGATCGTCGTTATGCCCAGCGGCGATGTCAAAACCAATTCCGACGTACGCAAGGCCTCCGGCGATATTACCGAAATTTATATAAACGATCTGATACCGTTCATTGATAAAACATTCCGTACATACACCGACAAAGAATACAGGGCCATGGCCGGATTGTCCAGAGGTGGATTTCAGACCTGTTTGACTGTTTTTAATAACATGGATAAATTTGCCTGGATGGGTACATTCAGTGGATTTTTTATCCGCGGTAACGATTCAATCGAGAACGCCTTTAACGGTGTCTTCAAGGATGCTGCAGCTTTCAATAAAGGCATGAATCTGCTGTTCATCAGCACAGGGACCGAAGAACGCACGCCCAAGGAAGCGGCTGAAGCCCTTAAAAAACAAGGCATTAATAATATTGTGTATTACGAATCTCAGGGAACGGCTCATGAATGGCTGACATGGCGCAGAAGTCTTTACGAGTTTGCACCGCGGATATTCAAATAACAGATTTTTTTTAAAGGTGATTCGTTTTCTGCAAATTCTGTACGAGTGATCTGGACACAGTGAACAGCTGGGCAAAAAGAAAAAGTTAAAGAATAAGAATTTTATAAAAAAAGGATTTAAAAATATGAAAATAGCCAGAGCGATATTTTGGATTCTGTGTGGTTTTTCCATGATGGCTTTTTTGCCGGGCAGTGAAAAAGCCAAAATTCCGATTTATCTTAACACGAGCTATTCCTTCCAGGAAAGAGCAGTCGATCTGGTTTCAAGACTGACTCTTGAGGAAAAACAAAGTTTGATTGGTAATAATATGCCGTCGGTTCCCCGTCTCGGAATCAATAGATTTAATGTTTGGTCGGAAGCTCTGCATGGAGTGATGGGAGGATTTAGAATGCGTGCGGAGGGTGGTTCTCCAACTTCATTCCCAAATAGCGTGGCTCTTGGTTCGTCATGGGATCCGGATTTAATGCAAAGAGAAGCTGCTGCTATTTCAGATGAGGCCAGAGCATTAAATTCTCCGGTGATTACCGGTCTGACTTACTGGTCGCCGGTCGTCGAACCCATAAGAGATCCCAGGTGGGGACGAACCGGGGAATCATATGGTGAGGATCCTTTCCTGGTATCCGAGATTGCAGGTGGATTTGTCAGAGGGATGATGGGCAGTGATGCGACATACCTGAAAACTGTACCCTGCGGCAAGCACTATTTTGCAAATAACAGCGAATTTAACCGGCATGTCAGCAGTTCGAATATGGACAGCAGGGATATGAGAGAGTTCTACCTCACTCCGTATAAAAATCTAATTGAGAAAGACAAACTGCCGTCTATCATGACTTCATACAATGCTGTAAACGGTGTACCGACCTCAGCCAGTAAATGTTACCTCGATACCCTGGCCAGAAGGACATGGGGTTTAAAAGGATATATAACGGGTGACTGTGCAGCCATTGAGGATATTTATACCGGTCACTATTATGTAAAAACAGCCGAAGAAGCAACCGCTCAGGGCTTGAAGGCAGGGGTGGACATTGACTGCGGAAGTGTATATCAAAGAAGTGCAATCGATGCCCTGAACAAGGGACTCATCGCCATGGCGGATATCGACCGAGCTCTGGTGAACATCTTTACCATCAGAATGAGATTGGGTGAATTCGATCCTCCTGAAATGGTTCCGTATTCACTTTCAGAACAGAGTGTGATTGGCTCACCGGCCAACAAGGCACTGGCAAAAGAAATCGCCACAAAAACGCCTGTTTTGCTTAAAAATAATATCCGCGCAAAAACAAACAGGAAAGCCTTGCCTTTGAATCCGTCCGAACTTTTAAAAATTGCCCTGCTCGGTCCTCAGGCCGATAAAGTTGAACTGGGACCCTATTCCGGAAGACCTGCACAGGAAGATATGATATCTCCTGCTGCCGGAATCAAAAAATACCTTTCAGAAAAAGGTCTTACCCCAAAAGTAATCGTTCGTTCCGGCGGAAGTACGGCAAGTAAAAGCAATCTGTTCTATATCGCCGGTTTTGAATTGCACAAATCCAATGGGAGTGTTACAAAATTCGATGCCACAAAATTTAGTTCATCGTCAAAAGGAATAACGGTTGGTACCGGAATGGGATCGGAAGAGCAAGTCAGGACCATAAACGATGGATCGTGGACGTCCTACGATAACATAAATCTGACGGACGTTGATACCATCGGAATCAGCTTGAATATTCCCACCGTAGGGGGAATCGTTGAAGTCAGAGTCGGTTCCCCGGAGGGGAATCTGCTGGGTATCCTAAATGCAACCGTTGCCGCCGGTGTAAGAGCAGGCGGAGTATATGGGGCCGGCCGTCTGATGAAAGTAAAAGCCAATAAACTCGGATTTAACGAACCTCAGACGCTCTATTTGGTATACAAGGCACCAGCCGATGAGAAAACTGATGACGAGACCATAGCAACCGCTGCATCCGCTGATGTTGCCATTGTATTTGTCGGGACCGATGAAAAAACCGCCACAGAAGAAGCTGACAGGCTTACGCTTCTATTACCCGGAAATCAGATGGAGCTGATCAAGGCTGTGGCCGCCGTTAATCCGAATACCATTGTGGTCATGCAGACACTGGGCTGCGTTGAGGTTGAAGAATTTAAAAACCTTGAGAATATACCCGGAATTATCTGGACCGGATTTAACGGTCAGGCACAGGGTGACGCCATTGCCGACATACTTTTCGGCGATGTAAATCCTGGCGGAAAGCTGAATGGTACCTGGTATAAATCAGTTAAGGATCTTCCTGAAATCACCGATTATACGCTCAGGGGCGGTTCTGGAAAAAACGGACGCACATTCTGGTATTTCGACAAGGACGTTTCGTATGAATTCGGATATGGTTTATCCTATACAACTTTCGAATATAGTCACTTCAAAGTCAGTCAAAACACCATTACGCCTCAAGATAAAATAACCATCAGTGTGGATGTTGCGAATACAGGACATTACGATGGTGATGAAGTTGTCCAGATTTATATGAGAACACCGGCAAGTCCAGCATCGTTACAGAGACCCATTAAACGACTGAAAGGATTTAAGCGTTTAACGATACCGGCCGGGCAGACTAAAACAGTACAAATCGGCATCGATTGCACCGACCTCTGGTTCTGGGATATGGATAAAAACAGGAAAACATTTGACCAGGGAAAATATATATTTGAGATCGGCGCCTCTTCAAAAGATATCAGGGGAACAGTCACCGCTACCATGAACGGCAAGTTTATCCCGGTTCTAAAAACTGTCGTGGCTGATTGCGGTGTAATGGTGATGAAAAAGGGAGCAAGTGCGCAAACCAGCGTGACGGCGGCAATGACGGATGACAGCTTTTATGATGTGACCAAAGCAAAAGTTGCTTATACCAGCAATAACCCAGCCGTTGCGGATGTTGACGGGAAAGGTCTGGTTACGGCAAAAGCAACGGGTGTTGCTACGATCACGGCTGACGTTACGATCGATGGACATACAAAATCCGGCAGTTTCCCGATCAAAATTATTCCGGATATGAAGCCGGTCAGTATTACCGTTCATGGTGGAGAGGTCGCGGGATTTAATGCGGATGAACATAGTTACAGTTATCTGTTGCCCGCTTCGGACGCAGGAGCCCCCGAGGTCAGGGCAACTTCTTCAGGACCAGATATCTCGGTTGATATCGTGCAGGCACAGGGTGTACCCGGAACAGCTTTCATTACCCTGACGGATAATATTACACTGGAAAAGAACATATATTCCGTAAATTTTGGCATTCAATCAGTCGATGACGAATTTAACAATACCACACTTGGAAAACAATGGAGCTGGGTGAGAGAAAATCCTGCAGACTGGAGTTTTTCGAAGAAAACAGGAACACTCACCATTACTTCAAAAGACGGAGATATTCAGGCAGCTCATAATAATGCTGAAAATATCTTGCTGCAAAGCGCCAACACGGACTGGATTATTGAATCAAAGCTTGTCTTTTCCAGAAAACCTTCCGGGTTTTCACAGCATGGCGGAGTCATTGCGTATCAGGATGATGATAATTATATTAAACTTGTTTTCAGTGCAGGAGCAATTGGCTTTAGACGACCGAGAGGCAACCAAAGCGGTTCGGTCGTGCTCGTCACGGAGGAAAATGGAAATCAGAAGAATGTAGCGATCCAAAGTATGGCTGATATCATCAATGAAGATAATACGCTCTGGTTAAAATTAGAAAAAGCTGGTGATCAATATTCTGCCTGGTACTCGACAGATGGGAAAAAATTCGAATCTGCAGGCAGCACGAACAATATTCTTGGAGATATCAAAGCCGGAATTATAATTTGTGAAGGCATACCCGATCCAAGGATGGCCGGGTTTTTGAACAGGCGTGGTGGATCTCAGCAGCCGTCCGTTCCTGAAATTCCGTTCGAGGTCTCTGTCGATTATTTTCATATCAAAAATATGGGAGCGAAATAACCTGCTTTTTCAAAAATGCAAAGCCGTCAATGTAATGCAGAAAAATAAGATCGAAAAATGTTCATCATGGCAAAGAAAAAAGTAATCCCCAATCTCCTATGTTGGTTTATTTTTTTGTTACCAATGGATCAATTCGTATCAAACGAATCAGGAGACAACCTTAAACCGTCTGATACATCACATCGTGCAGAGTCAGGAATACTTGAAGGCTATACCGATATTGTACCATTCCGGGACAAGTTTACCGGTGTTGGAACCGATGGACGAATTGACAACATCTCCATATCCGGAGAAAGAGTGCCTGTCGATTTTTCCAATAAATATAAACTGAACTGTGCTTTTTCAAATGATAAAATACTGATCGTAGCCGGAGACCATGGAACAATTCTATATTCATACGATGGAACATGTTTTTATCACGCAGAACCCGCAACGGACAAAAACATCAATGGAATCACATGTAAAAACGGATTGATACTGGCCGGTACCGATGAAGGAACGATGCTTATTTCAAAGGACGGAAAATCCTGGAGTGATATTCAGACGAAAACAAAAGGTAACATTCTATCGCTCTCTGCCAATAAATCATTCTTCATAGGGATTACGGATGCAGGTGAGATTTTAAAATCAACGGATGGACAAAACTGGGAAATAAAAAATTATAACAAAGAGTATGCCGGATATAACAGGTACTCTAAATTCAAAAAGATATTGGCTACTCAAAACAGTATCGTAATAATCGGAACGCATGATGATGGTTCGCCTTCCATATTGTTTTCAACACTGGGGAATGTCTGGGCTGAGAGACTGCCGTTTTATCATGATGATGAGGGAAAAAAAAGTTACCTGACAAAAAAGCCAAATGGTATAACATATGATCCTGACCGTGATCAATTTTTTCTTGCGTGTGATAATGGCGGACTATTCATTCTGCCGACATGTACAAAATGCAACGAGTACGTAAAAATATCCGAGGAAAATCTCAATGCAATAATTTACGCTAACAACTGTCTGATAATGGCTGGTGACGAATTTTCTGTGTATATTCAGAGAATATAATCTCTATAGTTTAATTAAAATCAGAAAGGAGATTTTATAAAATGAAAACTGTCAGAACGATACTTGCGATTCTATGTGGTTTTATTATGATGGCCTTCTTACCCGGCGCTCAAAAAGCTAAAACACCCATTTATCTCAACACCGCATATTCCTTTAAGGAAAGAGCCGCCGATCTTGTTTCAAGAATGACTTTGGAGGAGAAACAAAGTCAACTGGGCAATACAATGCCTCCTATTCCCCGGTTGGGAATTAACCATTATGATGTTTGGGGTGAAGCCCTCCATGGAATTATGGGCAGAAATAATAACAGCGGGATGACAGCAACCTCTTTCCCAAACAGTGTCGCGGCAGGAGCGACATGGGATCCCGATTTGATTAAACGTGAAACATCTGTCATCGCTGACGAAGCCCGAGGTTTTAACCATGACCTCATTTTTACACTGACATACTGGTCACCTGTTGTTGAACCGGCCAGGGATCCAAGATGGGGCAGGACAGCGGAAACATTTGGTGAAGATCCGTTTCTCGTTTCACAAATAGCAGGTGGTTTTGTTCAGGGTTTAATGGGCGATAATCCAACGTATCTTAAAGCAGTGCCTTGCGGAAAACATTACATTGCGAACAATACAGAGTTTAACCGTCACACAGGAAGTGCCGATATGGATGACAGGGATATGCGCGAGTATTACCTTCAACCATACAAAACACTTATTGAAGAAGATCACCTACCGGCTATTATGACGGCTTACAGTGCCGTCAACAGTATCCCGGTGTCGGCAAGTAAATTCCTTGTTGATTCCCTTGCAAGAAAAACTTTTGGAATGGACGGATATGTCACCGGAGACTGTGGCGCAATATCCGATATGGTGTCCGGACACCACTATGCAAAAAACAATGCCGAGGCAGCCGCCATGGGATTAAAATCGGGAGTCGATACGGATTGTGGCGGTATTTATCAGACGAGTGCTCTCGAAGCACTGAACAAAGGATTAATTACCGAGGCCGATATGGACAGGGCTTTGGTTAATATGTTCTCTATAAGAATGAGGCTGGGCGAATTTGATCCTCAAAATATTGTACCTTATGCCGGTATCAAACCCAGTATTATCAACGATCCTTCCCATAACGATCTTGCCGTTGAAATGGCAACGAAAACACCGGTTCTGTTAAAAAATGAAAATGTTGCCAAAACCGATAAAAAAGTTTTACCGCTTGACGCAAAGAGCATTAAAAAAATTGCTGTTTTAGGACCGCAGGCGGATAAAGTTGAATTGGGCGATTATTCAGGACAAGTTGAACCCGAGCTTAGAATTACGCCCCTGGCAGGCATCCAGAATTATGTTCAGCAAAAAGGACTTGATATCGAGGTTGTTACCAGTTCAGGCGGAAATACCCAGAGGAAAAATGACTTTTTTAATGTTATCAGTTTTTCAACCGTCGGCAAAGATGGTACGGTCCAAGAGTATGATGCTACGAAATTCGACAATGCCGCAAAAGGCTTGATAACTTCGGCAAGGTTTGGCCGGAATTCCGTGAGGGGAATTAAGGATGGTGACTGGACTTCTTATAACGATATTGATGTCACGGATCTTGATTCGATAAAATTCAACATGAACGTTATCGCCAATGGGGGGCAGATCGAAGTCAGAATCGGATCTGCATCCGGCAATATCCTCGCGTCGCAAATGGTAGAAGGTGATCAGCAGGGCGGATTTCGCGGGTTTGGAAGATCCGTAACCATACCGGCAAAGATCAACACCCTGGGTATAACCGGTCCGCAGACTCTTTGCTTTGTCTATCGCGAACCGGAACCCGAAGCTACCGACCAGGAAACACTTTCAATGGCAGCATCTGCCGACGTTGCCGTGATCTTTGTCGGTACCGATCAGAGTACAGGACGAGAAGAATCTGACAGGTTCTCTTTATTGTTACCGGGCAATCAAAATGAACTGATTAAATCCATCGCAGCTGTCAATCCTTTTACCATCGTAGTTATGCAAACCATGGGGATGGTTGAAGTCGAACAGTTCAAAAATAATCCGAATATTCCGGGTATTATCTGGACCGGATACAACGGGCAGGCACAGGGAACGGCAATGGCAAAAATATTGTTCGGCGACGTCAATCCCGGTGGAAAACTGAACGTTACATGGCATAAATCCGTAAACGATCTTGCTGATTTTGACGATTATACACTGAGAGGCGAATCCGGGAAAAACGGCAGAACCTACTGGTATTTCAATAAAGACGTCTCTTATGAATTCGGTTATGGATTATCTTACACGACTTTCGAGTATAGTCATTTCTCTATTAGTAAAAGTCGTATCACACCGAACGATAAAGTTACGGTTAATGTGGATGTAAAAAATACAGGAGATGTCGATGGAGATGAAATCGTACAAATTTACCTTAAAACTCCGGATAGTCCGGCATCCTGGCAAAGACCGGTCAAGCGATTAAAAGGCTTCAAACGTGTGACAATTCCTGCGGGACAAATAAAAACGGTGTCGATCAATATTGATTGCTCCGATTTGTGGTTCTGGGACCCCAAAAATGACAGGATTTCTTTCGATCAGGGCAAATATATTTTTGAAATTGGTGCTTCCTCAAAAGATATAAGGGGTCAGGTTGAAGCTGATATGAGCGGTACATATGCTTCTGTATTAAAAACTGTTGTTGCTGAATGTGAGAGGGTGGTATTCAGACCTGGCGATACCGCACAAACAAGTGTAACGGCATCGATGTCAGACGATAGTTTTTTGAATATAGAAGACGCAATCGTCATCTATAAAAGCAATAATCCGGCTGTTGCCAGTGTCGATGAAAAAGGCAATGTAACCGCCAAAGGGGTTGGGGCTGCGTCAATATTTGCATATGTCACAGTTGGAGGAAAGACCGTATCGAACAGTTTTCCGGTGAAAATAATGCCCGATCTGAATCCCAAATCGATTACAGTTAACGGAAAAAATATCGATGGTTTTGATAAAAAAATCAAGGCTTACAGCTATCTTTTGACAGACAACTCAAAAATTCCTGTGGCTAAAGCTACTGCACAAGGAAACGATATTACGGTTGATATCGCACAAGCAAAAGGTGTGCCCGGAACGGCTGTAATAAATTTTATTGACAACATCACACTTGAAAAAAATATCTATTTCTTAAATTTTGATGTTAAATCGGTGAACGATGAATTTAACAGTGCCTCCGTTGGACAACAATGGGAATGGGTCAGAGAAAACCCGGCAGCTTACAGCCTTTCCAAGAAACCTGGTTGGCTTACGATAACCAGTGAGGCAGGAGATGTATCTGAGGTCACAAACAATGCCAGGAACATTCTGGTACAGAGTGCAAACAACGATTGGACGATTGAAACAAAACTGGTTTGCTCCAGAATTCCATCCCAACCGGAAAATGCCGGAATTTTAGTTTACCAGGATGACCATACTTTTGTAAAACTGATGTTCAGAGCAGTTATCAAAAGAACGAGATTTAGAAGGTCTGGGGGCGCGCAAGTACAACCCGGAACAATAGACCTGATTATTGAAGAAAATGATATTACAAAATCTTTGGCAACCTTTGACCTCCGGCAGGAAGTGACGGATAATAACGCGTTAATACTTAAACTGGAGAAAAAAGGCAGCGTTTACACAGCCTTTTATTCATTGGATGGCGTGAAATTTGAAAAGCTCGGAACCGCCGATATGTTGTTAAAGGATATCAGGGCAGGATTTATTGTATGTGACGGCGTCATAACGCAGAATATGAAAAGCACATTTTGGTTCGATCCGGATACGACCAAACCGGACACACCATTTGATGTTTCGTTCGATTACTTCCATATCAAGAATAGTGGACTCGAATAAATCTTTCATAAAGAGGATTATTGACATGAAGAAGACGACTTTTTTTATTACAGCACTGCTGATTTTCAGTGGAGTACAAACAACCACTGCACAGGAAAAAGACAAAAAAAAGGTTGTTCCGGGTGAACAGGCACCTCCTGCCGACCCGGGCCAGAGGAATTTCGGCGGATTTTTGTCCGGGCAGCAACGGCCACGACCGCAGCGTCCGCGTCCGGAACCGGAAGCTTTTAAAGGAGATAATTCCGGTCACGGAATGATTTTTACCACCTTTGAAGGGAAACGGCTGCTCATCATCCACCATGCTGAGGAAAGAGGACCACGTAAACCACAGCTTTACGGGATCGATGATTCCGGTGATAAATTGCTGCTTGGACCGAGATATTATCCGTGATGAATCAAGAATGCACCGTATGATTCAATAAGTCTAAATTTGTTAAATTTACAGATGGTTTACTCATTTAAAAAAAGGAACGACTCTTATGAAGAATATAACACTTTTTATTGCAGTGTTGGTTCTGTTTGTAGGATGCAGCAACATGCCGCAAACTGTTTCGTCGCTCGTAAAAGTCGATGGCGGAATTGTAGAGGGGACGACCGAAGACGGATTGACTGTTTTTAAAGGTATTCCCTTTGCCGCGCCGCCTGTTGGTGACCTTCGCTGGCAAGCCCCCCAGCCCGTTGTACAATGGGATACCGTGTTGCAGGCAAACAAGTTCGCTCCCGGCCCGATTCAAGGCTGGAATCCTCCCTCAGGCAAAAGTGAGGATTGTCTTTACCTGAACGTCTGGACACCGGCTAAATCCACCGGTGATCGTATTCCGGTCCTGGTGTGGATTTACGGCGGCGGATTCAATGGCGGTTCCACAGCGGAATTGAACTACAGCGGAGAGAATCTTGCGAAAAAGGGAGTGGTGCTTGTCAGCATTGCCTACCGTGTCGGCCATCTCGGGTTTCTGGCTCATCCGGAATTGAGTGCGGAGAGCCCAAATCACATTTCAGGGAATTACGGCCTTCTCGATATGATCGCAGGTCTGCGATGGGTGCAGAAAAATATCCGTGTTTTCGGCGGCGATCCCGGTAAAGTAACGATTTTCGGCGAGTCTGCCGGGGGTATTGCGGTCAGTATGCTGTGCGTTTCACCGCTTGCCAAGGGAATCTTCCATGGCGCCATTTCCCAGAGCGGCGGTTCGTTCGGACCTCCCCGGCCTACCACCTATCCCGGCGAGAACATGAAACGCCTCGATGTTGCGGAAAGTGACGGGCTGGCGTATACAAAGAGTGCGGGCGCCTCATCCCTTGCGGAATTACGGAATATTCCGGCTGACAGTTTACCGGGAGGCGGTTTCGGCAAGGGTATGGCATGGCCTATTATAGACGGATGGGTGATTCCTGACGATCAATACACACTCTATGAAGCAGGGAAATTTAATGACACGCCAATCCTGGTGGGCTACAACTCGGACGAGGGCGCCAGCTTTACCCGGACAAGAGATCCGAAAGCGTTTATCGCCGCTGCCAGGGAACGTTACGGAAAGTTTGCCGACGACCTGTTAAAGGCTTATCCTGTCGGTGAAAAGTCAATACCAAAAACAGCCCGCGACCTGGCCCGCGATGCAGCGTTCGGCTGGCAAACATGGAGTTGGGCACGGCTTCAGGCAGAGATGGGAAAATCCAAGGCCTACTTTTACTATTTCGATCAACACCCGGACTATCCTGAAGACTCACCCCGCTTCGGGTTTGGATCTCCCCACGGACAGGATGTGGCATACGTTTTTCAGCATCTCGATGCGTCTAATCCGGAGACGACAGAGTCCGATCTGGCTATATCTGAAGCAATGGCGACGTATTGGACAAACTTTGCAAAATTTGGGCATCCCAACGGAGAGGGTGTACCCGAATGGCCGGCATTTAGTGACGAAACACCCGATGTGATGTATTTTGGCCCGACACCGCATATCGGTCCGGTACCCAGTCTGGAATCTCTCAAGGTCCTCGATGCCTATTTCCAATGGCGGCGTACGCCGGAGGGAGAATCGTGGGCAAAATAAGTATTTCAATTAAAAAAATAATGCGGTTGGAATTGTTGCCAGATCGAAACAGAATTTTGGCGGCCATCATTTTTGTGGTGATGGCCGCGTCTGTAAATCTGATCTATGCACAGGAAAACATCGATGTCGGTGAAACAGGCTGGCACGTTAAACGGCCGGTCATGGCATCGGCCTGCGATAACGGTAATTAACTATGGAGAGTCACCTATGAAAACTCTTTTTACTTATATTGTAAAAAAACATTTATCACAATGTTTTATCCTTCTGTGGGTCATGATGTTCTCTGCGTCCGCTTTTTCCGCCGGTCCAGGCAGGATCGTCTTGCAGGCAAACAAGCCAGGCGCCGAAATCAGTCCGATGTTTTATGGGATTATGACCGAGGAGATCAATTATTCTTACGAGGGCGGATTGTACGGCGAATTGATTCAGAACCGCATCTTCCGGAATCCCCTGGGTGGTGGTTCGGCGCCTCCGGTCTCCGGGACCGATGAACCGGGCTTGTTCAGGAGCGAACATTATTCCATGAGCGCTTTCTCCTGCAAAATTCCCAACGGCAAGTATATCGCAAAGCTCTACTTTGCAGAGACGTACGCGGGTATTGCCGGCCCCGGCGAGCGCGTCTTTTCCTTCGATGTCCAGGGGCAAAAGTTCAAGGACTTTGACATTTGGATCAAGGCCGGCGGTCCCAACCGCGCCTACATCGAAACGGTGCCTGTGGAAGTGACCGATGGAGAGTTCCGTATAAATTTCACACCCCGGATCGAGAATCCGGCCATTAACGCGATTGAAATTTTTCCACAGGAAGGGACATCCGGATCCACCGTTCGGATCCGGGCCGGACAGGCCAACCCATATAAGGATTCAAACGGCAATGTTTGGCAGGGGGAGAAAGGCTTTGAAGGAGGCAGTACGGTCGATCACGGCCCACTCGTAGAGGCTCCGGGCGACTGGATACCGGGTGTTCCCCACTGGTTTCTCGTGACTTCGACCGGGGCTGAAGCCACCGCAGTTGCAGACACGAGTGATCCCATTAACAACACCGCCTTGACGACGAGTCTAAAGCTTACGATAAAAAATGTTCCCAACGGGGGGCGCGTTGCTGTTGCCAATGACGGGTATTGGGGTATTCCCGTCAAGCCCAACTGCACCTATTTGTGTTCTTTCTACGCCAAAGCCTCGGAAGGCTTCTCCGGGCCATTGACTGCCTCCATCGAGTCCAACGATGGCGCAACAGTTTTCGCCTCCGTGATAATCCCTGTCGTCACCGACACATGGAAACACTACAAGGTCAGCCTGAAATCCGGGCAGGTCACGCCCACAGCCGACACCCGTTTTGTGATCTCGGCCGGTTCGAAAGGCACGGTTAACTTTAATCTCGTATCGTTGTTCCCGCCGGTATTCACGGAACGTTTCGGTGCTGCCCTGGGTGGACGTCCCGTCACGGGTTTCCGGCCGGACATTATGCGGCTTCTGGACGATATGCACCCGGCGTTCCTGCGTTTCCCCGGAGGTAATTATATTGAAGGATCCAATTTTGCGAATCGTTTCGATTGGAAAGCAATGATCGGACCGTGGGAAGACCGTCCCGGCCATTTAAGCCCGTGGGGCTACCGGTCGTCGGATGGATTGGGCCTGCTGGAATTCCTCGAATGGTGCGAAGAATTAAATATGGAGCCGGTTGTGGGTGTTTATGCCGGCCTGCACCTCAATGGCGGCCGTGATGTAAGGACAGGCGAAGCATTGAAGCCGTTTGTTCAGGAAGCACTGGATGAAATTGAATATATCACCGGAGATGTAACCACCGAATGGGGCGCCCGCCGCGCCAGGGACGGCCATCCGGAACCGTTCAAACTCACCTATGTCGAGATCGGCAATGAGGATTTCCTTAACAATGGCACACGCTCTTATCAGGGACCGGAAGGCCGCTTTGCCATGTTCTATAACGCCATCAAGGCCAAATACCCTGATATTCAAGTGATTGCAACGGTCGATCCGGGAGTACCGCATGATGTCATCGACAATCACCATTATATGTCACCCAACACCGCCATCCGCAATGCCCATCTGTATGACAATGCCGATCGTAACGGTCCGAAGATATTTGAAGGTGAATGGGCTTCCCAGGAGCGCGGCGTACAACGCGGGTTGACTCCCTCCTTCCGGTGCGCTTTGTCCGATGCCGCGTTTCTTACCGGTCTTGAGCGGAACGCCGATATCGTCATCATGAACTGCTATGCCCCACTGTTTACCCGCGTGAATCCGGGCGGCAGCCAGTGGAGAACGAATCTTATCGGCTACAACACCCTGACCAGCTTCGGGTCACCATCGTACTATGTACAAAAGATGTTCTTTAAAACAAAAGGTGACCGGGTTATCCCTGTTACCAAAATCGTTCCTCAGACGATACCGGCTATCGAATCCGTTCAGGAACCTGCACAGACATCCGCAGGGCGCTTCAGCCGTGATGACGCTTCACCCAATCCCAACGAGCCCCTCTTCGCCTGTGCCGGCAAAGAGGACGCTTCCGGTGACATCATTTTAAAGGTCGTCAATGTTTTTGACGTGGATCAAACCCTGACCGTAGAACTGACGGGTGCCGATGTTTTATCCGTGGCCACAGGTGAGGTCATGGAGGGCGAACTCGATGCGATCAATTCCGTGGAGAATCCGTTCCACACGGTGCCCAGGCGTTTTATCGTCACCGATGCCGGCTCCAACTGGACGCACACATTCCCAGGACATTCCATTACGGTCATTCGGTTCAAGACCAAAAACTGATGCGCCCGGTGAAAGGAGATTTTATAAAAGAAAGTGAATTTATTTTTTAAAACTCTTTTTTTTTTTAATTATTTTTGCTATTTTATTGTGGCGATGGTAACGTTACCGGAATTCAAAAGGATCTACAACGGACAGAAATGAAAAGTTGAATTCATTCAAACAGCAGTTTTATGCAAATCCTTAAAAATTGGATCATATAAAAGTTGAACCTGTCAACAGGTAGAATCAAAATATCTTGGGCATTTAGACAGGTATTAGGAAAAAGTCAGCTTGATTTTATCAGAAGGACAATAATATGAATAACAAGCTACCAGTAATCATCATGTTGACATCTGTTCTGATAAGCGGCGCAAACACCCGGACTTTTCAAAAAACAGAGATGGGCGTAAAATCCTCTATCAATACCATTAAAGTGGAAATTCAGTTCTACAATCCATCGACAGTGCGAATACTGAAATCGCCCGTGGGCGAAACCTTTACAAAAGAAAGCCTTTCTGTCATCGAGGCTCCGCAAAAAACCGCCTTCAGCATTAAGCAGAATAAAGAAGAACTTTACCTGAAAAGTCAAAAAATTCACGTAAATCTGAACCTGAAAAACGGGAAAATTTCGTTTTTTACTCCGTCAGGCAAGCCGTTATTAAACGAGAAAGAAGCGGGTGTCGCGTTTACGGATTTCAACGATGCCGGTATTAAAACTTTCAGTGTGTATCAGTCTTTTGTTCTGGACGAAGACGAAGCCATCTATGGTTTAGGCATTCTGCAAAAAGGCAATATGGTGCAGCGCAGTCAAAAAGTACACATGGTACAGAATAATACTGAAGATTTCATTCCCTTTTTCCAGTCGGTAAAAGGGTACGGATTGTTTTGGGATAATTATTCGCCGACTGTTTTTGAAGACGGGCCGGAAAGCACGTCATTCAGTTCGGAAGTGGGCGATTGTGTCGATTACTATTTCATGTACGGCGGCAATGCCGATGGCGTCATTGCCAAAATGCGCGATCTCACGGGCCAGGTGCCGATGTTCCCATTGTGGACTTTTGGCTACTTTCAGAGTAAGGAACGTTATAAAAGTCAGGATGAAACCGTCGGTGTGGTGAGAAAATACCGCGAGCTGGGTGTCCCTTTGGATGGTATCATTCAGGATTGGCAGTACTGGGGCAACAATTACCTGTGGAACGCCATGGAATTCCTCAATCCCGAATTTTACGATCCGCAAAAAATGGTCGATGACGTGCACAATCTGAATGCACACATGATTATTTCCATCTGGAACTCGTTTGGTCCGCACACAAAACAATACAAAGAACTGGAAAAAATCAGCGCACTGATGGATTTCCAGACATGGCCGCAATCGGGTTCGGAAAAATGGCCGCCCAATATGGATTATCCTTCAGGGGTCCGGGTATATGACCCTTACAATCCCAAGGCGCGTGATATTTACTGGATATATCTGAACCAGGGAATTTTCTCACTGGGCATGGACGGCTGGTGGATGGATTCATCCGAACCCGACCACTTGCAATTCAAACCTTCCGATTTCGACAACAAGACATATCTCGGCTCTTTCCGAAAAGTACGAAATGCCTTTCCCTTGATGACGGTTGGCGGTCTATCCGATCACCAGCGCTCTGTAACTTCCGACAAACGGGTGTTTATCCTTACCCGTTCTGCATTTGCCGGCCAGCAGCGCTACGGTGCAAATACCTGGTCGGGAGACGTGGTTGCTTCATGGGAAACACTCAGAAACCAGATTTCAGCAGGCTTGAACTTTTCGCTCTGCGGTATCCCCTACTGGAACAGCGATATCGGCGGATTTTTTCTTTGGAATTTCAGGAAAAAACTGGACGATGCAGATTACCGTGAACTCTATGCACGCTGGCTCCAGTTCGGCACATTCTGCCCGATGATGCGTTCGCACGGAACCGATGCCCCCCGTGAAATCTATCAATTCGGCAACAAAGGCGACAAGGTATACAATGCTATAGAAAAATTTATTAACCTGCGTTACAGGTTATTACCCTATATTTATTCCACTTCGTGGGATGTTACTGCCAACCAGTCGAGTATGATGCGCGCCCTGGTTATGGATTTTGCACAAGATGAGCAGGCGCTGGATATAAACGACCAGTATATGTTCGGCAAGTCGCTGCTGGTTTGCCCGGTGACCAGGCCGATGTATTTACAAATGAATGTTCATGGTAACGATACCACTTTTGTTGAAGATTTCAGCCGGATAAAAAATGACCAGGTTTATCTGCCCAAAGGAACCGATTGGTATGATTTCTGGACCGGCGAAAAGTATACCGGCGGACAGACTCTCACTAAAGAAACCCCGATTGACATCATGCCATTGTACGTAAAAGCTGGTTCCATACTTCCCCTCGGCCCAAAGGTGCAATATGCCACAGAAAAAAAATGGGATAACCTTGAAATACGCATCTATCCCGGTGCCGACGGTGAGTTTGTATTGTTTGAAGACGAAAATGACAATTATAATTATGAGAATGGTCAATTTTCTTTAATGACTTTCACGTGTAAGGCGGCAAAAAATGTTTTGACGATCAATGCCCGCAAAGGCTCCTTCCCAGGGATGCTGACGGAGCGAAAATTCAATATTGTAAAGGTTGCTGCCGGTACAGGTACCGGAATAGATGCCGCCAAAAAGTATGACAAAGTGGTTACATATACTGGTGAAAAGGTTGTCGTCAAATTATAACAGAATAACGGATGTATATTAACTTCCAGGAAGGATTTTTTTTATGACATCGATGTTATCAAATAAATGTAAGAATATATATTGTGTTATAGCGATTTTTCTATTTACAACAGGCTTATGGGGGCAACAATTGCCCTATCAAAATCCTGATTTAGGTTCTGAAGAACGGGCAAAAGATCTAATTTCCCGGTTAACATTGGTAGAAAAAGCGGCTTTGATGTGCGATGTATCCGATGCGATTCCCCGCCTGGGAATAAAAAATTTCAATTGGTGGAGTGAAGCTTTGCATGGGCTTGCCAACAATGACAATGTGACGGTTTTCCCCGAGCCGGTCGGCATGGCCGCTTCATTTGACGAAAAACTGGTCTATCGAATATTCAGTGCGACTTCGGATGAAACGCGGGCAAAGTATCATGAAGCCATCCGAAACGGAGAGGGAAATAAACGATTCCTGAGTCTTTCCGTATGGACGCCCAATGTCAACATATTCCGCGATCCGCGCTGGGGACGCGGCCAGGAAACCTATGGCGAAGATCCTTACCTGATGTCACGATTGGGTGTTGCTGTCGTGAAAGGCCTGCAAGGACCTGCCGATGCAAAATACAGAAAACTGCTGGCCTGTGCCAAACATTATGCCGTGCATTCCGGCCCGGAATGGAGCCGTCACGAAATCAATCTGAACGATGTGGATCCGCGTGATTTATGGGAAACCTATCTTCCCGCATTCAAAGCATTGGTTCAGCAGGCCGGTGTCCGCCAGGTGATGTGTGCATATCAACGATGGGATGATGAACCTTGCTGCGGCAATACGAGACTTTTACAAAAAATCCTTCGAGATGAATGGGATTATCAATACCTGGTGGTTTCCGATTGCGGCGCCATAGCTGATTTTTATACCAGCCATAAAGTTTCTTCCGATGCCGTGCATGCTGCCGCCAAAGGCGTTCTGGCAGGTACCGATGTGGAGTGTCAATGGATCGATCATAATTATAAAAAATTGCCTGAAGCGGTTGAAAAAGGATTGCTCACCGAAGACGATATAGATACACGTTTGATGCGTGTTCTGATCGGCCGATTCGACCTGGGAGAAATGGATGATGAAACGATTGTTCCATGGTCAAAAACCCCAATGTCAATTATCAACAATGAAGAGCATAGAAAACTTGCTCTGGATATGGCCCGTGAGTCAATGACACTTCTTCAAAACAAAAACAATATACTTCCGTTAAAGAAATCCATCAAAAAGCTGGCTGTCCTTGGGCCAAATGCTGACGATGAACCTGTGTTATGGGGAAATTATAACGGAAAACCCGTCAGAACGATCACAATTCTTAATGGTATTTTATCAAAACTTTCGGGCGATAAGGTTCTTTATGACAAAGGATGCGATCTGGTTGAGGACAAAGTAACCGAATGTTATTTTTCCAAGTGTTTGATTGATGATAAAAAGGGCTTTAAGGCGACCTACTGGAACAATGCAGATCGTCAGGGTGATATCGTGGCAACACAACAGATTATCAACCCGATCAAGCTGACCACTGCCGGACAACATGAATTTGCATCCGGAGTCCGGCTCGAAGGCTTTTCAGCCAAATATGAAACCGAGTTTGTGCCGTCTCAAAGCGAAGAAATTGTCTTTAAATGTGGAGCGACCGGACATTTTGAATTATTGGTAAATGGAGAATCTATAACAAGGTATGATAATTGGAGAACTCTGCCGTCAAGACATCCGTACGAGGTAAAAGCCGGTAAAAAATATAAAATTGAAATCCTCTATGCCCAATTGCACAATTGGCAAGCCAATCTGGAATTCAATTTCGGCAAAGAAGTCGACGTGGATTTTACTGATCTTGTAAAAAAGTTACAGGACATTGATGTGGTCGTATTTGCCGGTGGTCTTTCCACACTGCTGGAAGGTGAAGAGATGCCTGTATCCTATCCCGGCTTCAAAGGCGGCGACCGCACCGAAATCGAACTTCCTTCAATACAGCGCAATTGTCTTAAAACATTGAAAGAAGCGGGCAAAAAGGTCATTTTCATCAACTGTTCCGGCTCGGCTATCGCATTGGTGCCGGAGACTGAAAGCTGTGAAGCCATTCTCCAGGCCTGGTATGGCGGCGAATCGGGCGGACAGGCTGTTGCTGATGTGCTCTTTGGCGATTTTAATCCGTCGGGAAAACTGCCCATTACTTTTTATAAAAACTTGCAGCAATTACCGGATTTTGAAGATTATTCCATGAAAGGGCGTACATATCGCTACATGTCCGATCCGCTTTTCCCCTTCGGATTTGGATTGAGTTACACCAATTTTGTTATTGGCGAGGCAAAGTGTAGTAAAACAGCGATAAAAGCGGATGAATCAATCGAACTTTCCATTCCGGTCTCAAATACAGGAAAACGCGACGGAACGGAAATCATCCAGGTATATGTGCGTAAAGTAAACGACACCGATGGACCACTCAAAACATTGAGGGGTTTTCAGCGGGTTGATGTCGCTGCCGGAAAAACCAGCCAGGCTGTTATTTCATTACCTTATTCGTCTTTCGAGTTTTTCGACCGGGCAAGCAGGAAAATGGCTGTCACCGCTGGAGAGTATGAGGTCTTTTATGGAAACAGTTCTGCTTCCAAAGATTTAAAGATGACAAAGATAACAATTTTTTAAATTGTTTGCAAATTTGGCATGAAATGGTTTTGTATTTTGTGAGCGCTAGTGAAATTATGTGATGACTTGACACGCGTCAATTTTTAAATTCCTGGAAGAGATGTTTCATTGGACAACTTACACGAGTAAGCCAAAGTTAAATTTATATGAGACTGAAAAAATGGCAAAATATATCAGGACAAGAAAAGATAAAATTCTAGTTTTAATTATAATTCAATTCTTTTTTGGCTTTTTGTTAAAAGCCCAGGAGCTATACGTTGGGGTTAACTATCATCCTCACGATGATAAAAATCCTGAAAAGATAAAAAGTGACATCAGGTTAATGAAAGAGGCAGGATTTAAAGTTGTACGAATGGGTCATTTAGCCTGGGACAGTTACGAACCGTCTGACGGAAATTTTGACTTTGAATGGTTTGATAAAGTAATGGATTTGATGAACAAAGCCGGCATTCAAGTCATTTTGGATATTGCCATCCGGCCCGCCCCTATCTGGCTGCACCACAAATATCCTTCAATGAGTATAACAGACGCAAATGGAAATGTGTTGTATCCGAACCATCGTTACATGGAAGATATCGGCGATCCCATGTACCAGAAATATGCCCTGCGCTACACCGATGCTCTCACAAAACAATACGCAAATCATCCGGCATTGCTGGCTTTCGGCATTGATAACGAACCGGGCGATGGCCGTATTTCCTATTCAGAAACAGCCCGGCAGAGATTCATTGCCTGGTTAAAGAATAAATATTCAACCGTAAAAAACCTGGA
>JAFGEC010000649.1 GCA_016931775.1 Candidatus Zhuqueibacterota bacterium
ATTTACCCTTAAAAAGGGTAGGTAATAAACTCGTAAATATCAAGTAAAAACACATGTGTTTTCTCAATACTTTTCCTCTCGTTATCGCTGCTTCGGTTCAAAGCGGCCTTTGCATACATTCTGACTTCCCAATTCTCATCATCCAGTGCCTCTTTCAGCGCGGATTCGGTTTGGGATAAAGGATATTTTGACAGTGTCAATACAGCGGCACGTCTGACCTGGACCTCCCTATTGTGTAATACTTTTATCAGGGAGACCAGGCTTGTATCTGATTTTATTTCGCCCAATCAAGAAGCGGATTTATAATCAAAATATATTTTCTTGAATTTGAATTGTATTTTCTTGGGAATTTTCTTTCTATACGAATAGCACAATTATTTTCAAAAAAAATCCTAGGGTGGTCCAACGGCCCACATTTTTTTGTTATCTGTTGTATTCAATTGATATTTATCATTTAATATTTTTTCTTCCCAATCCGGTGAATGTTTTTTCTCTGGAAAAATTCAAATCATTTCATTAAAATCATTTTTTTTATTTCGCAGTACTGACCCGCCAAAATCCGGTAAAAATATAATCCGCTTGACAAGTCACAGCCATCAAAATTTACTTCATATTCACCTTTTTGCATCTGTCTATCTAAAACAGTCAATATTTCCTGCCCAGCAGGATTATAAACTTTAATTTTTACATGTTCTGCGGCTGGTAAACTGAATTTTATTTTTGTTATTGGATTAAACGGATTAGGATAGTTTTGATACAATTTGAAATTCTTGTGAGAGAATTTGTCATTTTTCCCCACCGCTGTGGATTTGGGCCGGAAGAGAATCGCCTGATCCATGATGATTTCCGAAGCTGCCGGTCCTACTATTGTGGCGGGCTCAATATATGAACGGAATACCATAACAGCTAACGCGCCATAATCAATACCCGAATAATCATTGTTTAAATCCGGGGGGATCACAAACGTTTGCGCATCCACTGCGGTACGGGCGAATTTCCAGACATAAAAATTGTCAGCCAGACTGGGATCGGCAAGAAATTCATGCGCTGTCCCCTGAAACTCCAGATTGTTGACACCGCCCAGTCCGTTTTTTGCCAACAATCCGTAGATACCGGCATTACAATAGACCGCTTTACCCGTTCTGGCATGGTTCACCCCAAACGCAACGATGATGTCATGTTCCTGAAACTGGAAAGCCGGTGTGCGCAAGTAGAGTGCGTCACGGGTTTCCCCCCGGGCGTTAAAACGAGTTTCAATAGCCTCATATCCTTCCGGTATCCATTGGTATGAAGCCAATCTCGTTGTATCATAATCAGCGATATATCTATTAATAATTTGCCGTCGAAGTTGCTCAAGACCGTCGTTCAAGTGGAATTCGGTGGAGCCGGTGCCGCGGGTACGCAATTCCGGAACGGGTAAATAATCATGGCCGACAGACTCGTTCGGCGTGATCCGTAAAAATTCTAATGGTGGATTGCTGGTATATTCGTCTTTTTCCGCCGGATCGTTAAACAGAACGGCACGATGAAAAAAGTTAAAGAAATCCGCTTTCTCATGCAGTCCCATTTGCATCGTGTTTCCCGGGATCACATCAACGTAAATATCGTCCTCGTTAATTCCCAAAACTATGGCAGCATTCCGAATGGCGTCGGTAATATTTTTATCCGCGGATGAAATTAACATGAAAAATCGGTTATAACTATCCGGAACATTTCGCCCCTCGGACATGTTATAAAGACTTTGAGTATCGCCCAGACTGGCATAGATTTTTGTTCGTTTTGGCGACGCATCATCAAAATAACGGTTGTACAAATAGCTGCGATAGCTATAATATGTACATTCAGGAGGCGTTCTTCCGATTAAAACAAAAGCTTCGTCAGGCCGCATTGTATAAAACATTGGAATCGTAGGTGCATTAGGCACGTCCGGACAGGGCGGTGTTTGCATCATCAAGTAGGGGTAATTTGCATTGTTTCCGTTACAGTCGGCCTGGTAACCGGCTATATATAATTCAATTGCGTTCACCAGATTGATGGCGCCTTGTTGGACAATATAATTCTGTTGAGACAGGGCATCCGCCAGGGTTTTCGCTTCGGGAATAATATCCCCGATTTCTATTGGCGCTGAGACGGTTACTTCAAGATGCTGCTCTGCCTCGGCAAAATCGATATAACCATCAATGGCTTGTGCAAGGAAATTGAGTGGCGCCATGACAGTATCATTCACCACTTCAGCAGGCGGATCCATTTCCACCATTATAAAGGCAGCGAAACCCTGCTGATAGTGATTAAAGGCGAATGAAAAAATTTTCCCGTATTGAACCATTAATCCATAATTTTGCCCCAACGGAAAATATTTTCCCCCGACAATGTCACAAAATACTTGGGCATTGAAAAGAATTTTTTGATTTCTTTTTACGAAGGATATCAAAAAATCCGATGTATCTCCGTTAACGCTTATCGTTGCATAAAATATGGAATCATTCATGTCGTTTGTGATTGAAAATGTGTTTCCGCCGGCACTTTTCTTCTCATCACCGGATAAAACGACTGATCCTGATATAAATATAAAGATAACCAGACTAAAAAAGATGATTGAAATTAATTTTCTAAGAGTACTAAAACTTGTCGAATTCATGATATACCTCAATTTATTTTATTTGTTTATATGGTTATACTATCTCAACAACATTAATTTTCTGCTGATTAAAAAATGTTCGGTTTTCAAAGAACAGAAATACAAAGCACTTGGACATATTGATCCTGTTTTTGTCTTTCCATTCCATTGTACCGCATAATGTCCTGCCTGCTTATCTTCATCAACAAGTGTAGTAATTTCCCTTCCACGGGTATTATATATTTTTACTGTTACTTTAGAAGATTTTGGGATTGAATATTTTATTGTTGTAACAGGATTAAAAGGATTTGGATAATTTTGAAATAGGGTGAAACCGGCAGGTATTGATTGATCAGCTTGATTTTGCGACACATCTGTTACGTTAAACGTATAGGAGCCAACGTAGAAATTATCGAATTCGACCTTCTCTTGAACTGAGGTTCCAACCCCAAATACCCCGACACGCCCGGAATGGAGATTTGTGACTTTTATCTCGTCAAGATAGCCGCCGTTGCAGTAGAATTTAACAACGCTGTCGAGCGCTGTAACGCGGAGGATGTTGCACTGGTTTAGGCCTTTCTTCACGTAAGGTGTAGATCTTTTGCTTATAAGAGTCTTCCATCCTTGCCCGTCCAACATATCCACCATGTAATTACCAGCGATATCTATGTTGAACTTGTAAAAGATATCAATATTGTCGTATTCTCTGAAAATCAAACCGTAATCACCAGTAGCACTTCCTGCTGTCTTTGTGCAGGCCACTTGAACGTTGTAGTTAAAGAGGATCTGATTTAGAAAGGCAAGCCACACACCGCCTCCCTCTCCTGCGAATTGCAGTGTTCCGTCCTTAACCTGCCATCCCTCGGGGCGATAAACACTCCACCCGGGCGGGAGGTCAGTGCTGAGTTGATTGAAATGATAAAAGTAACCTTTGGGGCTCGTTTTCATTAAAAATCCATCACTGCCTTGGCCGCTGTGTTCATTGGTACGATTAGGATAATTGCTACATTCCGTAGATGTTCTGCCACAAATGTAAATATTCATAGCTTCGTCGATAAATATATCATCGAATTGTTTCCAGGAATAGCAGTGTGGCCCCATAAAATTATCATAATTGATAAACCATTGATGATATCCCATATCCGCATCAAACATCTGCAGATTCCCATGACCGGCATCGCCACCAGCGTTTGAAATGGTAATGATCTTCCGGCATGGCATGAGCTTCGGCTGAGCCACGCTGCCTTTCCAACAGCCGGCATAGGAAGTCCAGTCCACTATGTACACAAAGCGCATTGCCCTGCCCCCCACCGTTTGTTAAGACGCGGGACCATCGGATCTGGCCGTTACTCGTGCGTATCGATGCGACAAAGGCGCCAGATCCCCATCCCGGATTTAAAACACCCGGAATATCGTTTGCAGTCGACTTGCCGGTGATATACACAAACTCGCCGCCTGGATCGATCGTAATACCAAAACCGCCATCATTGCCAGGAGAATTGGAACCTCCGATATATGTTGACCAGAGAATGGTTCCGGCAGAGTTCAGTTTGGCTGCGAATGCGCATGTATTATCTGACGGATGTTGGTTAGTTCGGTTCGGCAGGTTGGATGTCCGTGTTTGGCCGACAATATACAGATTGCCCATATTATCCATAATCATCTCGTCAACCCCATCCTCAAATCCCGGAAAACCCTGACTACCCCCAATATAGGTGGACCAGGATACTTGCAGCGAATCGATGGCAAATAATGGATTTGTAGCAAATAAAATGACACAATACAGAAAATAGATTTGTAATGATCCGGTCTTTTTGCTCTTACTCTTGGCAGAATCGTGATTCATAACGCCCCTCCATTATTTTGATAATATGTTAATTTTCTGATTTGCCATACTTTTTTGTGCCATTTTAACGCAAAGATGCAGAGAACGCAGAGGTTCGCAGAGTTTTTTGATAATTTACTCTGGCAGTTCATGACAAAGAGCATCTTCATAG
>JAFGEC010000650.1 GCA_016931775.1 Candidatus Zhuqueibacterota bacterium
AACAATGAAAATTGGCGGTTTTTGTAAATTTTCCCTTATTGATTTTCCCGCACACCTGGCAGCTGTTATCTTTACGCAGGGATGTAATTTTCGTTGCCCGTATTGCCATAATCCCGAATTGGTACTGCCTGAAAAATTTGAAAAACCGATTCCGCTTGATGATATTCTCAGACATCTCACGAAAAGAACGTCCCAATTGGACGGAGTGGTGATTTCGGGTGGCGAACCCACACTGCAATCCGATTTAAAAAGCTTTCTTCGCGAAATAAAAAGATTGGATTATAGCATTAAACTGGATTCCAACGGCAGTTTTCCCGGTATTCTTGAACAAATTTTTCGGGAAGGATTGGTCGATTATATTGCGATGGACATCAAAGCACCGCTCAAAAAGTATCGTTCTTTGGCCGGATGCAATGTTAAAACAGATCATATTCGCCGCAGTATCAGCCTGGTGAAAAAAAGTGCCATCCCTTACCAGTTTCGTACCACCATGGTTAAACCGCTGTTATGCATGGATGATATCGAGCTCATCTACAAAGAAATCGACTACGATCCCAATTACGTCCTGCAGAAATTTGTCCCCTCAAAAAAAATAATCAATCCCGTCTTGCTGGACAACGATCTCTTTTACGATGCCGACATGGAAGAGATGCAAGCCAGGCTATTTCACAAAGTCCTTGTATAGCATACTGGCCTGAATACCGTTGTTTTTTTGATATTTCCCGTTTTTATAGACATCAAACTCGCCTTCAATGGTATGGTAATATATTTGACAGATTTCCACTCCGGCATAAATACGAATCGGTTGAACGCAAAATATCTCAAGTGTCCAAAATCCGGCAAATCCAACATCTCCAAATCCGGCGGTTACATGTACAAACATACCCAGTCTTCCCACCGAAGAACGCCCTTCCAGCATGGGAACTAAATTATAAGTCTCGGTATACTCAACAGTGCGACCCAGATACAACCGGCCGGGAGAAAGCACCAAACCGTCCTGTGGTATCTTTATCGTTTCCGTTTGATGCTGTTTTTTCATATCCAGCGACGATTCAGCATAAACCATCAGTTCGTGATAAAGACAAAGATTGTAGCTGTTCGGATTGAGTCGTTCCTGTTTAAAAGGATCGATAATGATATCTTTACCCATTCTCGCGTGGATTTCTCGACCGGACAAAATCATTCTTACCTCGGCAATTTACGGCAAGATTGGTACAATGCACTATCCTTCATAGCAATACTGCGCGAAAACCGCCACATGCTTCGCCGCCAAATCCGGATCACGGGGGATACCTGTGGCATTCAACCGGCATCGCCCCCCCGTAAGAACCGGATATAAATGCTCGTTATAGATGGACACCGCAGCACCTTCCTTGGCCAGCGGATTGCGGAACAATCCGGCATATTTATCTGAAAACAGCGACGCCATCGGGGTATTTTCCGTGAGTTTACGCCACATTTTGGCGGCTTCCGCCAGCCGCAACAAAGCATTCTGATGTTCTTTCTCCAGCTCGGATAGATTGTTCGCCATCGCCTTGACAAAAGCCCGAGTAACCGGATGTTCAAACGATGAACCGCGGGCACGTATGGCGGTATTGACGGCAGTGGTCATTTCTTTTATCTGTGCGTCGTCAGGACAATAAACCAGCAAAAATCCGCACGGCCGTAAAGCAAAGGTGACAAACGCTTTTGTGGGACTCACCGCCATGGAAAATCCGGCTCCCATTTCCAGAAATGGTTTGATCTGCAATTCATAACTGGAACGCATGACATCATCATAGGAGGTCGTTTCGAGCCGACCGGCAAATTCAAATCCCGAATAGGCGCGGTCGAGCACGACTCTTTTGTTGTTTTTTACCGCACTTTCCGCCCGTGCCGCTACCACACCGGCACCGCGTACCATACCGGTTGTGTTCATAGGGCCGGCCTGATATATAGGTAATACATTTTGATCTTTAAACAATTCGTCTTGTTCTTTTTCCGCCCAGGTAACACGTGCCATTTTGGCGATGGCTTTATATGCGGGCCAGCCGAGTTTTTCAAAACCCAGTGTGTTCTGCTTGGTATCGACCGAGAGCTCCAGTTCCACGGCTGTCTTCACCGCTCCCGTACCGGCATCCGACGGCAGTGCAAGGATAAAACGATCCCAGTATTGTCCGGGAATCCGTTGCCATGTCAGCACGGCTTTTTTAAGGTCTGCCATCAGTTTTGCCGAATTCATATAGCTGCCGTTTTGCGAGTTTTTTAGTTCCGCTTCAAGAGATGTCAACAGGATCGACGAACTTTTCATAGGCTGACCCTGGCCGTCAAGAATAATTCCAATACCATAGTTATAGCCTTTGTCGTCCTGATCGAACAGGATTTTAGCAATCTGGTTGGCATCTCTTCCCTGAGAGGCTAATTCTGATGCAGCTTGCTTGACTTTTTCTCCGAATTTTTGTTCCATATTTTTATCCTATGTATACATTAGTTTAATACTTGAATAAATATACAATTATAAATGTATTAGTCAATGGTAATCGTTGCGGGGGATTCCCCAAAATTTTATTTTCATAGATTAACATTCTGAAACAATTAACCTGGTTTGTACTCTACTGTATGATTTTTTTAACCTTACGCAGAGATACTATGTTAATCTGGATCTTTTAAAATTTAATGAGCTATAAAGCTATTAATTAAACACAAAGCACGCAGAGGCTTCGCAGAGAAAAACCCTAACTGAGGAATTATTGATGTCATGATGAACCTTGAGATTGACCGTAATATCTTTGATCACGGTAGGATGCTTATCATAAGAACAACACTGTTCTCGGTGTCCTCCGTGCTCTCCGTGGTTCATCGATAAATCTTTAAGCGTTTACTTTTTATAAATAATAATTTTCAAACCAAATTAAAAAAAATTTTTTTCTCATTTTCGAAATTTTACCTGCCCCCATACCTGGGGTGATACATAATACATTCTTCTCCTCTGTTGACTTGACCCAACGACTTTTAATGAGATCCCGAATTATCTCACCAAAACCATTTTCCGTACTGAGATATACTCCTCTGCCTTTAAACGATAAAAATAAATACCCGACGCCAAAGAAGCGTCCGAAAAAAGAACCTCATAAGATCCACGGTCATAATGTTTTTTATAACAAATATTGCCCACGTTTTCACCTTTCAAGTTGAAAACATCCAGTGTCACCGGTGCGGCCCGGGGCAAAGTAAACCGGATTCTGGTTTTTGGATTGAAAGGATTCGGATAATTTTGCTCCAGTTTATAATCGTACCCGGTCTTTATCCCGCCGGTTTCCACACCTGCGGGTTGCCACTCAATTTTTCCAAGCATGGCCTGAATATCCGGATCGGCCATAAACAATTTCCAGCACAATCCGGTACGATAGTTTTCAATCATGGGTACAATAGTGCCCAAATCGATGGCCAGGTAACTGGATGCAAACCAGTCGGCATCGAGATTGAATGCATCCCGAAAACCGAATTCGCCCCACAGCCGCGGACCGTAATAATAATAAAAATGCTTTAACGTCTCGATGGATTCTTCCGGCGTATACGGCATGGCACTTATGGCAGCCGTCGGTGTGATGGTGCCGTTATCGTTATCGGGCGCATGGGCGAGGTAGCCCCAGGGATTATCGCTGGCCGTCAAACCCCATACCAGATCACTGTATCCTTTATGGTTTTCCGGATTATCGCTGCAATAAGCCCGGTGGATGAGTGAAATATTCCGGTTGTTGTCGTAATAGTTGCAATACCTGTCCCGGCCGCGGGGATCAAATGATAAAAACGTATAATGAGTAAAAAACAACGGCCCACCATAAGGCGGCCCGACCCACAACTTGTAACCGTAGTATTCCCTGCCGTTCGCATATTGCCCCGAACCGGCCCAGCCGCTATAAAATAGCGAACCCGGCACGCCATGGGTCGGCGACGCAATGGCCGCAAGATAGGTGATCATGGCCTCATTAAATCCGGTGACCGCCATATTCATACGAAACCCATAATTGGGTGACCAGTGCCAGTAAAGTTTGTTCTGCGGCGGATTCTGGCGGTACCAGTCCCATTCGACCTCGTGCCACAATTGAGTTGCCCGGTCACGAATCTCTTTCTCGAGCGGTGTATCACGGTTAAAATATTGTCGGGCCGTCAGCAAACCCTCCACGGCATAGGAGGTTTCAACCAGATCGCCGCCATTGTCGTACTGGCTGAAGGGGATGGTTTCGCCGGTGCGACCGTTGATCCAGTGCGGCCAGGCACCGTGGTACCGTTGTGCTTTATTCTGAAGGAAATCGATGATTCGCAGAATCCGCACGGCGATGGAATCCCGGGGAGCGAATCCCCTTTCAGCACCCACCACCAAAGTCACCAGTCCGAATCCCGTGCCACCGCTGGTGACCACATCTCCCGAGCCCTTGCGCTCCCGTGCCAGACCACTGACCGGATGGCCGTAATCGTAAAAATACCGGAATGTGGCCTGTTGGACCGATGTGAGGAGTTCATCCGTTGCAGCAGCCTGGGGGGTGGCATATACAATTTGACTCTTGGGAGATTCGTCAAACACCGTGTTGACTGCCGTAACATAGTAATAAAACGTTTTGCCGTTTTCCCCGGTAAAATCACTGTAGATGTGCACCGTGTGTGCGACAGGATTGATCCGTGTAAAAGGTCCCTGTGGATTTTCTGCCCGGTAAATAAAATATCCTCTTAAATTATCTGCATCATCCGGCCGCCATTTGATATCCACACGGCTGTCGTGGGCACCGGTCCCAATGGCTTGCGGAGCGGAGAGTTTGGCAGCGAGATCACTGCCGGCACGGAAAGCAAAAATTTCGTCGATCCATAAGATGTGTTCCTGCTGATCCGCCGCTTTTTGGAAAAAATACAGGGTCTTTATTCGCATTGGATCGATACCCCCGGCGTTGGCTAAAAATCGATCCAAAGGAAGAACGACCTTTTGCCAAGTCGCGGAGTCGTTATCCAGAGACAGAAACTCACCCATCCCGATCCGGCGGCTTTTTTGGTTATTTACGTCTTCCAGCGCCAAAGACGGCAGCTCGGCCGCACCTATGGCTTGCGGACCGTTCACCCAAAAGATCGCCGTATCCAATTGTGTATAATCAAACGCCTGCCATCCGGGCGATGCAACGGCAATGCCCCAGTCCCCGCCGCTTCTCGAGGTCCACTTTAACCGCAGACTGTTCACACCCTGAAACACGTTTTCAGACTCCACGGGAAATTTGCTGCCGCCGCCGGCCAGCTCCAGCTCACTGGGCGAATTCCGGTACCCCCACGAGGGATCGTAAAAAGAGTCATCGGGACTGTCGCTGAAAATGGATACCAGGTCCTGGGGGAGTACTGTC
>JAFGEC010000651.1 GCA_016931775.1 Candidatus Zhuqueibacterota bacterium
CTGATATAGATCAATAATCCGATAAGTGAAATAAAAATGGCCATAATGGCGGCTCGTCTCAACTCTCCGCCGATTTTAGGGCCGATTTCCGTGACCGCTCTTACTTCATAATTTGGATCCAGATCGGCTGACAGATGATTTTGAACAGTCTGGGCGATATCCGCAATGTCTTCCAACTGAGCCGTGCGAATGATAAATTCGTTGTCTTTACTCATGCCAATGCTTTTTATCTCGGCATCTCCAAGATTTATTTTCGCAAGAGAATTTCTAATATCACCGGGAGTGAGTTTTTTTTCAAATTTTATCTGTAACGAGACACCGCCGGTGAAATCTATCCCGTACTTGGGCCCGCCATGGATCACCAGTGAAATGATCCCGATGAAAATTGCAGCCCCTGAAAAAATATAGGCGATTTTTCTTTTTCCAATAAAGTTTATGTGTGTTTCTGAAAGTAATTGCATCGATTTATATTCTCCTGTGGCGATTTCTGTTTCTGGTTTATATTTAAATGCTTAATTTTGTAATGGCAAATCTGGACGTGATCACATCAAAGATGAGACGCGTCACAAATATCGCAGTAAACATACTGGCAATAATTCCGATGGACAGCGTTAGCGCGAAACCTTGTAATGCACTGGTGCCAAAGTTCCACAAAACAACGGCTGTGATCAGAGTCGTGATATTGGCATCCAGGATTGTGCGAAAAGCACGATTATATCCACTATCGATTGCAGCCCGTATTGTTTTTCCGGTACGCAGTTCCTCCCGGATTCTTTCGAATATCAGAACATTGGCATCCACGGCCATACCGACAGTAAGAATGATTCCTGCAATACCGGGAAGGGTGAGTACGGCTTTGAATCCCGCCAAGAAGGCAAAGACAAATAGAATGTTCAATAAAAGTGCAAAATCGGCAACCAGGCCTGAGGCTTTGTAGTAAACGATCATAAAAAGTACGACAATCAACAGACCGAGTATTGCGGATCGTTGACCTTTATTGATCGAGTCTCTACCCAACGAAGGCCCGACTGTGTTTTCGGATATGACATGGACAGCCGCATCCAGTGAACCCGCTCTCAGGATCAGGGCCAGGGTTTTGGCTTCTTCCATATCCCGAATACCGGTGATCGATGCGTTGCCGGATGGAATGTGAACCGTAATAAACGGAGCCGAGGCAACCTGATCATCTAAAACTATCCCAAGTTGTTTGTTAATATTGTTTTTGGTTATACGTGAAAATTTTTTCGCTCCTTCATTGTCCAGTGACAGATGAACCTCCGGTTCTCCGGCATTTAAACTTGAGGAGCCGCCGCTGATCTGCACACGCGCGTCTTTGAGTCTTTTACCGACTAATTCGGCTTCCTTACGGACAAAATAAAGTTGTTGATATTCTTCTTCGCCATATTTAACTGTTTTCGTCTTCCATAAAAACTCATTATCGTTGGGTATTACGTCCTGGACTTCGGGAAGCAGTAAAATGCGGTTGACAGCACGGTAATTTTGAATGGGAACGGTTATTACGCTCGAATTGGCTCCTCCTACCTGTCGGAGCAGAGAGGTGAACGGTCTTTCATTGTATGTTTTTTCATCAACCAGAACACTTGAAGAGTCCGGAGTAGCTGTGCTGTCTTCATCTATGTTGTCGCCGAAAAGATCGCTCAAGGACACCTCACCATCCTCAGCTACCTCTCCTTCTTGAAAGTCCGAAGAATCCTTCTCCGTTGTTTCGGAATCATCACCTGATTGAATTTCTTCCGCGCTTCTTTTTTGGCGCATAACTTTGTTGATATCATTTAAAACGGATTGGGTGACATCTGCGTCTTCCACGAGCTTGAATTCCAACAGTGCTGTCGATCCAATAATTGTTTTCGCACGCTGGATGTTTTGAATGCCGGGAAGCTCGACAACGATACGGCGGTTACCCTGTGTTTGAATGGAGGGCTCCGATACGCCGAATTCATTAATCCTGACGCGGATCACTTCCAGCGTTCGGCTAATGGCGTCCTGGGCTTGCTGACGTAATTCAGTGATGATTGTTTCATCCGTTTGGCCCTTTTTGCCATAATAGCTGTTTAGCTGCAGATCCCTTTTTCTGAAATTCTGCTGTAAAGTCTCAAAAAAATCCGTACGGTTTGCTTCACTTTCTTTCTGAGTTTCCTTTACAATCTCTTCCAATCTTTCATCAACGACCTTTGCAATTTCCGGAAGCAGAACCAGCTTTGGCATATCCGCTTCGTATACGAGGTAGGTTCCACCCTGAAGGTCAAGTCCACGACGTATCGCTTTTGTTTCGACGTTCGCCAATTTTGAATCCAAATCGACTAACTTACGGGCGATCTCACGGGCCTGGATTGACGTATCGCCGGTGGTGTGCTGGTGGACGACTGATTCAAGTTCCTGCTGGCTGAGGGCAATTTCGATTTCAGGCCGCGTTAATCCCGTCATCGAGGACAGGGATTCAACCAGTTGAGTCTCCTCATCCTGTAATCCACCCAGTTGTACTGTAGGATATAAAGAATATAGAGCGACACCGATAAGTATAACAACAAGTGCTATTTTCGCATAATAGTTGCGCATGAAAAAAAATCCTCCTGGCAATTCGATATTTTAATATACGGACTGTGTTTCAAGTTCGTGAAATATATAACCTGTAAATATAAATTTATTATTTATAAAAGTCAAATAAAAATTACAGACTGCCGGTTTTCCATCCGGAACGAAAACGCCTTGCGGGTGACGCAAAAAATTACGATATTTATCAATAAATAAAAATGGTCTATTCATAAATGACAACTCGAATCTTTATTTTCTTTATGAAAAAATCTCCGACTGTAAATCCACATCAGTGTCTCAAATCGTTTCTTCCGGCTTGAGATATTTTCTACATGTCGTACAAAACAGGATCAACTAATGATGAATCAAAAATTTGGAAAAAAGGAATCTTGTTTCAATTTTTGGCTGTTTCTCTTTTTTAGCGTTATTACCTGGATTTACTTGTGGCTTTTTGTCGATCCTGCTCTCCTGTTTCAGCGTCAGCAACCCGCTTTTTATTTTGATTATTTATTTTTACAACGATTTACCGTTTATCCCGGTGGCTTGATGCAATATTTCAGCGCTTTTTTGGCACAGTTATATTTGATCCCGGCTGTCGGAGCAGCTGTCATCGTTCTTGTTCTTTCCGGCATTGCGTATTTTACACACCGTTTTTTTCGATCCACTGGCGGTTATACCGGCACAAGTGTAATTGCTTTTCTCCCGTCCATTATATTGCTCGTTATGCACACCGATTATAATTTTTCGCTAAACGGTTCGCTGGGCCTGCTGGCGGCTCTGAGCATCTTTACGGCTTTTACCGCGTCTTTTTCCAGCCGTAAATATTTAATAAATATTTTATTTTTATTATTATTTCCTTTTTTGTATTATTGTTTCGGCGCCCCGGTGTTGTATTGTGCCTTGTTGGCCGGTCTGTATGTTATGACCACAAAGACTACCGTTTTTTGGCGCCGTCTTGTATTTACACTTGCCTGTTACATCCTTGCTTGTTGTGTGCCGTTTCTGTCAATTGCAAATTATACCATTGCGTCGGTTTTCGAAAGATTAACCAGCAATCTGGTTCTTCCTGAGCATACAGATCCGGATTGGCTGCCTTATCTGCTTTATGGCTTTTATCCTGCGGGTTTAATCATAATGCGTCTTTTTACGATCCGGACGGGGTCCAAACCTGCTCCCGGCGGTGAAAAATTAAAAAGGGCGCCCCAAAAAAAGCGGAAAGGCCTTTCGGAAATCACCAAATTTTCTTTAAATTTGACTGTGCTCTTTTTGGCGACAGCAATTCCAGCTTTTATATTTTACAATCCGACAG
The DNA here is from genome assembly GCA_016931775.1 of Candidatus Zhuqueibacterota bacterium. Taxonomy (GTDB): domain Bacteria; phylum Zhuqueibacterota; class Zhuqueibacteria; order Residuimicrobiales; family JAFGEC01; genus JAFGEC01. The sequence goes on from JAFGEC010000651.1 coordinate 3,863, forward strand.
CAAAATTTAATTTGAAAATTGAATATCTCGCTCGCGGAAAAAACTGGCAAAAAGTTCTGCAGACTGTAAAAGGATATCCTCATCTCAATTTTTATACTGCAGCTCAAGTCAACCGTGCACTGTACCATTCCGGCCGTTTACTGGAAACCATGTTTTACTGGCCGCAAGAGTGGGGAAGTAACGGATTATTGATTCCACAAGAGTACGGCTATGCATTTCCGATGCAGATCAGTGATCTGTTTTTTGATATGGGCGGGATTACCGAAGCCCAGCATTGGGCTTATGAAGCCCAGGCTGTTTATATCGACAGTCCATGGAACATTCAGCGCTTGTTCCTCACCCATGTCCTGAAACGAAATAATATCGCCGCCCTCCGCTATTTAACGTATATCAGCAAATCACCTTTGTTTAAAAACTGGGCGAAACGGCATGAAATTTTTCTTGATGATCCCGCC
>JAFGEC010000652.1 GCA_016931775.1 Candidatus Zhuqueibacterota bacterium
GAGTTGACGAATGATGTATCGAAAAATGTCTACGTCGCCGCGACACCGGTTCGAGTCACTTTTCAACGCCGCGTCGAATCCGGCGGTTCTACGGTGAGCACCAAGGTAGAAGGAACCACCATACCGCGCTGGGTGCGGCTGGTTCGCAAGGGGGATATTTTTACCGCCTATGAATCCATTGATGGTGTGACGTGGAACCAGGTCGATCAAATCACGCTATCGTTGCGCACCAACGCCCAGATCGGCCTGGCCGTCACCTCGCACAATGCCGGTTCACTCTGCACGGCGACAATAGATAACGTCAGCATCAACGGCGTCCTCACAGACACTGTCACCAGGGCTGCTGTGCCAGGGGATTTTGCCATGCTGCAAAATTATCCGAATCCATTCAACCCGGAAACAAAGATCGAATTTAACCTGCCGAATCCGGAACGTGTGAATATTTCCATCTATAATGTAACCGGAAAACTTGTCAGGCAGCTGGTGAATGAAACGATGGATTCCGGAACACATCAAATTTCTTTTAACGCGGGTGCTTTGGCCGCCGGCGTTTACTTTGCGCGGTTGCAAACGGCCGGACATTACGGCACCATAAAAATGATACTGGTGAGATAACAGGCATTTTTTACAACATTTCAGGGATGAAAAGGTTATCAGTTTGGGAATTAAAACGGGATGGTCCGGTGGACTTTTTATTCCCGCGGCACCCTCTGGGGCATGTGTGTAAATTTTTATTGAACGGGTATCAAAAAGACCAAGGACTTTCCGGACGTTGCGAACAGTAAAGCTGTTTTTTAATGGGTGGCTTAACCCCATACGGGGCTTGTCGCACAAAATGCCGGTTATGATTGTTAAACGACGGCGTGTTATGGCGCAGTTGATATTGCATGGTAAAAATCATATAAACAAATATTTAATACTATTATCCAAATTTCATAAAAATGTGGCTTTTTAATAACTTGTTACCATACTCGAAAATTGTTGACAAAATGAGAAATTATTCGTAAAGTATGACAATTAATCATACCGGAGCAATAAAATGTCAACTGCAAAAATTGCAATCACAATTGATGACAAACTCGTCGAAAAAATCGATGCACTGGTAAAAAAACGGATATTCCCAAACCGTAGCAGAGCAATCCAGGAGGCTGTCGCCGAAAAGCTATCTCGCTTAGATAAAAGCAGACTCGCTAAAGAGTGTTCAAAACTTGATAAAGTATTCGAACAGCATTTGACGGAGGAGGGATTGACGTCGGAGATCGAATTATGGCCCGAATACTGAGAGGAGACATTGTTTGGGCTGACCTGGATCCTGTCATTGGCAATGAACAAGCGGGATTCAGGCCAGTACTGGTAATTAGCCAGGATGTATTTAATGATCGCTCGGGAACGATTATAGCTCTAGCGATAACCAGTCAACCTCAGCGAGCAGGATTCCCTCTCACTTTCGAACTCGTCTCTGCCAACCTTCCGAAAAAATCATGGGTCAAGATAAGCCAAATCAGGACTTTTTCCATCGAACGAATAAAACAGAAAATTGACAGAATATCGCCGGAAGAATTGGACGAGATCATCGAGGGTCTGAATGAAATTGTTGGTAATTGAATCTGTAATGCTCATCCCAATATCCACCTGACCGGCACCGACGTTCTTTTTACCAAATTTGAAGGTATTTTGAAGGACATTCATTTTAAAAGAATATTTATACGGTGCCGGCAGGTGACACTTTTCGTTATACTGTAAAGACTACAGGTCGGAGATATGCTTGATCTGAAGATTGAGAAAAATCGCGGGATGGGAATAAAATGTAAAAAACAGAATATAATCTCCCAGTCCTTATTCGTAAAACATTGAGTATCTTGCCAAAAATAATGAAAACAATAATTTTTATTCTCTTGCTTATCTGTTCATCGCATATAAATGTTCAAGGAGAAATCCTGTCAATTGACAGCATTTCCACACATTATGTCTATATGGAATTCCAAACGTCTTTTGATACATTTCCAGAAAAAAAGAAACAATTTATTCAGGAATGTGAACGGCAGAGCATTTTTCCCCATATTGCAGATCATCTCCATTCCATATATTTTGAAGATCAGCCTCCTCTATGGCGAATTGTTTTTCCCCTGAATGACCACATTGAGGTTGCGGAACCGTTACATATATCAACCATCAATAATTGGTTTATTGCGAGCCGGATATATCAAACGAATAATATAGAGAATACAATAGAAATCTTTGAAATGCGTCTTCATGAAATGAATTTTTACAGAAACGGTCCAGTTATCTTTCGTTGGATTGATGAACGTCCGACCATAGATATTCTGCTTCCTATCGGGAACATCCCTTCATTCGAAATCTTGCGTATAAAAATATCACGATTCCTGCTGATTATATCCGTCATTCTTTTTTTACTCTTTGGATCATTGCTGATTTTCTCCCGAAAAGGTAAACGAATAAGCAACCTGTTGTTTGCACTTTTCCTTTTCTCAATATCTATGGTAAATATAAACTGGATTATCGGCTATTTTCGCTACACAGTATTAACTCATTTCCCCCATATTCTCAACATTGGGGAACCTTTTCATTTCATTATCTATCCCTTGTTATTTCTATATACACTCTCCATCCTTCAGAAAAATTTTGACCTTAAAAAAAAGCACCTGGTACACATTATCCCGTTTGCAGTCGTCCTTTTTTACTGGAGTGTTAAATTTTATCGCTTTCCGGCGGATATCAAACGGGAATTATATCTTAATGATTCCATTTTTTCCGGTTCAGAACAATTCTTGGGAACCCTGCTTGAGAATTTACAACTGATTGGCTATCTGGGAGCAGCAATTTTTCTCTTTCATCTGTATAAACGACGGCTTAAAAATCAACATTCCGCACTTCAAGCAAAACAATATACCTGGTTGGGTATTGTCCTTTATGGTTTTCTTTTTATCAATTACATCGGGTACCTGAAACATATCTTGTATCACTACATGGGCATTTATAGTCATGTTTTGTACATTGTCCTTATTAGTAGCTATCTTATTTTTTCTCTCGTGATCATTTATTATGCCTTCCATCATCCCGAACTGTTTACTGGAATTGATTTATCAATTGCAAATACCAACAAAATATCGTTATCGGATAATGTTTTTAACAATTATAGAACGAAATTGAAAAAATACATGGATGAGAATAGACCTTACCTTATTCCGGATCTGACAATCCAGAAATTGGCAGATCTTGTATCGATCCCACCCCGATCACTTTCAGAAGTGATTAACAAAGGATTTAACCAGAATTTTTTTGAATTTATTAATTCTTACCGAATAAAGGATGCCAAACGATTAATTGCCGATTCATACATGGATAAAAAAACTATTTTAGAGATTATCTATACCGTCGGTTACAACAACAAGTCAGTATTTAATTCGGTTTTTAAAAAGATTACCGGAAAAACTCCAACCGAGTATAGGTCAGAGGTGATGAATAATAATCCTCCTTTCTAATTACCCTCGACAAAAACAGTTCTATTTTTTACGCACCGCTTTTAATCAGTCGATTTATTTACATTCGCCTTTTATATTACACCCACAATCTTGAAAAATGTAAAAGTATTCCAAATGTAAATATCAAAGTTTGTAATTCATCATCAATTCATCCAAACACAACAAATTATGGAGGAAAAAATATCATGGATATGAAAAAATATCCACATCAAATACGTCATTTATTGAATATACTATTTTTCCCTATTTTGGGGATTTTATCACTCATATGGTTTTTATTTCGTGTTATTCCCAAACCCACTCGAGCAACATATCCCTGTCAACGCGTAGCTGTTCCAATGGCAACGAGTTTTGTAATATGGCTGCTGGGATTATTCACATCCTCTATTATTTTCCACAAAACAAGACAACTTTGGAAAAAATCACGTTCCCTCTGGTCATTTTTGGGTGTTGCCTTTGCATTTGTTCTACTCATCATGAAAATGAATGATTCACCATCCATGCCCGTTTATGCTAATAGAACTGCTATTCCATTCACCGATCCGGTAAATGATCCGGTTGGTAGCGCACGGGGAATATATCCAGGACGCGTTGTCTGGATTTATGATTCTCTGGCCACTACATGGAATGGTCAAACTGGCCACTGGTGGGATGATAATGGGACAGACCAGGAGGCTGTCAGTCGCATGCTATCAAAAGCGATTCAGTCGCTTACAGGACAAACAAATGATCAAGATGCCTGGCAAACACTGTTCACTTATTTCAATCACAACAACGAAAAAGGAGATATCGGTTATCAAGCCGGTGAAAAAGTTTCCATCAAGCTGAATCTGGTGAATTGTCGATTACGGGGACATAACTATCACTATGGAAACTATATTTACAGCTCACCACAGATGGTGCTTGCCCTGTTGCGTCAACTTGTCAACGAGGCAGGTGTTCCGGATTCGTGCATCACATTTTACGATACCGGTATGGAAATACCTTACACAATTTCACAGCGCTGCTTCGATGAATTCCCCAATGTCCGTTTTGTCGATTTTATCGGTGGAGACGGGATAAAAAAGTATAAAAGAAATACAGCTGCCCGTGTAAATTGGTCGGAAAAATTCATTCTGTCAGAAGCCGGCGGCGGTAATCCGGCGTATCTGCCAACTGTCGTCACTGAAGCACATTATATTATCAATCTCGCCAACATGAAGGGACATGGCGGCGCGGGTATCACATTGTGTGCTAAAAACCATTTCGGCAGTATTTGTGCAGACCGATTCGGACGCCCCACACGGTACGCGCCTTCAGGAGCAGGCCTTCACCCCTATATCGTTACCGTACCGTTCTGGAACCGGCCGATCCGGACAAAAGGAATGTATAATCCATTGGTTGACCTCATGGGGCATCGGGATCTCGGAAATAAAACACTGCTCTTTATGGTTGACGGATTGTATGCAACACAATCGGAAGAATTAGAGGTCAGCCTGGATCAGCGATTAAGCTCTCCACCGTTTAATGGCGGATGGAGCGCCAGCCTTTTTGTCTCCCTGGACGGAGTGGCGCTCGAATCAGTCATCTTTGATTTCTTTCGTACGGAACCGGCTATCGTGGAAATTTTTCAGCAAAATGGAGCCGATTTCAATAATATTGATAATTACCTCCATGAAGCCGCTTTGGCCGATAATTCGCCCTCCGGAACAGTATATGATCCCGAGGGTGACGGTATTCCTTTAACAAGTCTCGGCGTTCATGAACATTGGAATAATCCGGTGGACAGGCAATACAGCGGAAACCTGGGAACCGGAGAAGGCATCGAATTGGTGTCTCATTTATTTACGGCCCCTGTTCACACACAATATGCCAATCCGGTGCCTCATGATCACAGCATCATCAGGAATTATCCCAATCCGTTTAACTCCGGTACGGTTATATCTTTCTCTATACTCAAAACCGGATGGGCTAAAATTAAAATTTTTAACATCTTGGGTGCTGAAGTTGTCTGCTTAACCGATTCAAAATATACAGCCGGCCAACATACAATACATTGGGATGGCAAAGACAGTCATGGATTACCGGTCAACAGCGGGATGTATTTCGCAACCATTGATATGACCGATGTGCACTCATCTGCCAAACTTTTATTAACCCGTTAAACAGGGAGGTTCACATGTTTATCAAACAATTTTTGCTGCTGATTGTTCTTATATCAATAAATGCGTATACTCAAGAAGTCACTGTAAGCGGGTTCATGTATGACGCAGTTGAAAAATCGCCACTGGAAGGAACAGAGATTGAATTTGAACGTATAGACGAAAATTTTGAAATCAGAACGTACAGTGATAAACAGGGATATTTCTCTTTATCAATCCCACCCGGTACATACTTGGTCACCGCCTATACATACGGCTACTTGATTCCTCCTAAACAAATTTATGACATTGACAGCAATATTGAAAATTTTGACATCGGATTTTCGACATCCGACTATATTTTGAGCAAGAATTCTGTAGATGTAAATATCCCTAAAGGCTCTACCGTTACTGAGAAGATTATGATTGAGAATGCAGGAAGTGGTAACCTCTTTTTCAGTACTGCCGTGGCGAAAACGAAAGACGAACTGCTGGTGTTGTCCAAAAAAGCAAATACACAACAGCAGCGACCTAAATTACCGGTATTTAAAATAAATGGTGTATTACCGAAACCGGGAGAGATTAAATCAGCATTGGCGCCGGACGATACATTGTGGGAACTCGTGTACCGGGATCCTGAAGATAATCCCGGTGATTTTGTCGACATTCATGAAATTTTTATGCAGGTAAATAACAATATACTCTACATAAAGACCACATTTTTTCGTCCGATAACATTGAGCTATGGGGATTTTATATATTCTCTTCTCATTGATACGGATGGGGATAGGAATACCGGTGACGATTCGGGCTGGAATTGGATAGGACCGGAATTCGGTCTGTCGATGAGTGATTTTGGTCAGGGGCCCATGGCCGTGCTGATCCGTAGTGTACATGACGAATGGAATTATGTTCGTAATGCAGATTACAGCCGGTTGCGAAGCAATGAGTTTATCTGCGGCATCAACCTGAATAGTCTCGGTACAATAAAAATGTTATCCTTTTTCGCAGCCGCAGAACACAACTTGCACCCGGGTTATGATGATATGGCACCGGATTGGAATACGGGCTGTTTTTTGTACAACCCCAATCAAGGAGCGGGTGTAAAACTGACGCCGCTATTTAATACCCTTGAAGCTTCTGCAAAAGACACGCTAATCCTAACGGTAAATTCAACATTTTTTGAAAAAGGCATTAACCAACGGTTTCTTCTGATCACAAGCAACGATCCAACTAAATTGTTCAATGTTTTTCCGCTCTTTATAACCGTTCAAAGTAGTAACTATACAGCCGGGGCAGAAAGCAGGGATACTTGCTTGCTGCAAAATTATCCCAATCATTGTAATCCGGTCACCACAATACCTTATGTGATAAACGATCATGGATTTGTTTCATTAAAAGTATATAACATGCTGGGTGAAGAAATAGAGACATTGATTAATGTTTTTCAGAATTCAGGCAGTCATAAAGCTTTTTTTGACGGCAGCCGATATCCCAATGGTGTATACTTGTATAAACTGCAAATTGGTCATTTTCAACAGATTCGTAAATTTATTTTATTGAAATAATGTCTGAAATTTCAAAAATTACGGGACAACTATTTAAAATCTGCGGTCGCAAACAACAAAAAAAGCTACGCCTTTCTCCCCCCCGTCACACGCATATGACTTTGTTATTATTTTTTTGCTTGATTTTCAGCGGCATATTAATTAATATTTCACAGAAAAAAAAGGTTAAAAATTTGGGAATTAAAACGGGCCGGTCCGGCGGACTTTTTACTCCCATGGCGCCTTTATTCGTAACATGTATATTCATTTTTGTTGTGCGGATGTCTTTGTGACCAAGTACATGCTGGACGGTGCGGATAATTTAACCGTTTTTATTGGGCAGATTGTCCCGCATGCAGAACGTGTTATAAAAAATGCCGGATATGCTTGTTAATCGGCGGCGGTTTATGGCGCATTTGAGATTGCATGATAAAAATCATATAAACAAATATTTAATACGATTATTCGAATTTCAAAGAAACAGTGGCTGTTTAATCGGAAGACGGGTAGATATTCTCATTGAATAGCGGGTACTTTGCTTACCGTTTTTTACAGGATTCGTTATTATTCTGGATTTCATCATCTGCGGAACGAAGTGATGGATATATCCACGCAATTTTGACAATTTTGAGGAGATTCAGCATGAAGTCGTATTTTCCTACTATCCTGCTTATTTTGTTTTTTCATTTTGTTTCTGCACTTTTTGCACAAATTACTATCCAGGGCGTTATTACAGATTTCGAAGATAATGCCGTTTCCGGCGCACTGATCGAGATCATTAATGAACAGGACGCGCTGCAAGTTTACAGGGGTCTAACGAATGACAGCGGTATTTATTTTATTGAGACTTTGTTCACCGATATTCATTTCACAAAAACTGAAACGCCGTCAGATTTAATTGCGATTCAAAATTATCCCAATCCATTTAATCCCAGCACTATAATTTATTTTAAATTACCCACTGCCTCGTCTGTAAAAATCACTATTTTCGATTTACTCGGCCGTGTCGTAAAGTCGTTTCCGCAACGTTTTTTTACCGCAGGTCCGCATAGCGTTCAATGGCATGCCGTCAATAATCAGGGACTTCAGGTCGCGGCGGGGGTTTATTTCTGTCATTTGCAAACGGATCAACATATCCGCGTTCACAAGATGTTGCTGATGGACGGCGGTGTTGGCGTTATAACAAATAAGCAAAACCAGAGCAGTTCGCTAACCTTTCAAAAATCAGCCAATCCAGCCGTTCACTCTTTATTCACTTTGCGCGTCAGTGCTGAATCGTTTGCCACGTTGGAATTGGACAGTTTGATCTGCAAGCAGGACACAACCATAAACGCGCAGATTAGCAAGATAGAATCTGCGACCATCGGCCCCGAAGGAGGCGCGATTTTAGTCCCCGGTTGTGAGATGAATATTCCACAAGGCGCTTTTAAATCCGTGCATAATATTTCCATTCACCGGGCGTATGAGAAAAATCCATTCGGGGAAAACGGCATAACCGATGTGTTCAACTTGTCCGGATTGCCGGATTCCACGACCTCGCCTATCAAAATCAAAATCAAATATTCAGGAACTTTATCGAAAGAAACGTATCTTACGATTGGCCAGGAAATCTACCAACCGTTAGTAGGCGAGACTCACCGAACTTATAATTATCTCGAAAGTTCCGATTCATCGGGATATCTCATTTCAGAATTGGATTGGCGAAGCGCAGAATCGGCTCTGAACAGCTACAGATTGGCCAGACAATCCGTATCTACTTCTACAACTGTAAGCGCGGCCACTGATATGATAATAAATAAGATGGACGATCTAATGACAATTTCTAGTCCGGCTGCTTATCTGGAGACCGTAAAAGGACACATTCAATCCGCAGTTGCAAATTTAAAAGCGCTCGGATATCACCAATATGATAAATACTTTAACAAAATCGTTTTCAATGTGTGCCCGGTTGAGGATAACAATTCAGGGATATGCGCCTATCCAAGCCACATTATCGATTTCGGCGTTTTTAAATTTGATAAAAAGTTACCACTGACAATTACTGTCGATCAGAAAAAAATAAATAGTCCGGTTTTTCCAGCGGATCTTCATAGTTCGCTGTACAGCGCTATCCAGGGTGAATATGCACCCATTAGTTATACCAAGAAAAAAGAAGACGATGAAAATTTACAAAATAATCTTTGGCTGCACACGGCCATTAATAGCTGGGCGGGAGTTATTTCAGGCATCCGACCGCCGCTCCGTTTTTTCCTGAATACACGTGCGTCTTTATATGCAAGGGGATTATCCCCATCTGTTTCTGATTTTAATTTCGCGGATCAAATGGATTTTGGCTCCGGGATGTCGTCATTATTCGATTATTTGGATGTGGCATATAATAACAACACCGAAATAATTATTAATTTCTATGATCAAATCACATTAAAAAAACCACTATACCACCTATCGAGCCTAATTGAAAGCATCGGAATGCCGGTTTTTGAGTGGTATCCGGGATATATTAACGGATATATAACCGGTCGCTCGTTTCGATTTGATTTTTCCGAGTTAACAGCTATGGTCAGAGGCGAATGGACCATTGCGGACAAAAACGACACGTCGCACATTTTTAGCAAGGCGGCTGAGTCTGAATTCTCCGATATTTCCGCAAAGCTTTATAAAATAAACTGCCTATACGAAAATATTTCGGGCAAGGTCGAACTCCACCTGTCCACATTAAGCGATGATGTAAGCGTGGTCAATCGCAATCTTTACCTATATGCGTTCAATAACAATCAATTTGTAGAAATAGCACATTCCGACGGCACGCCGCTTGTCGTTAGCAATATGAAATCCTTTTTTGACCAAAGAAAAAGTCTGTATTGTGCAGTCGTGAACAGCAAATACACCGAAGGCTCCTTTGACGGCAAGAGCGAAATTCTACTCCAGTGCAAAATGAAAGAAAAAAGTTCCTCTCTCAACAATTGCCGTGTGAAAATTTATGTTGAGCATCATTACGACGGAACGTCCGGAGCATATTCTGCAACTTATACAACCTCGTGGTCTGCGACAGGCACCTGGAACGACACGGGCTTCACCGCCATTATTGACGAATGGTTGACACCGGTATCCCACCAAACCGGAAAAATAGAAATCGGGGTTGACCTGGAAGCCGGTACAGTCACATCTTTTAGAGCGGAAAAAACAAACGACTATACCAATAGCGACGAATCTGCAACCTGGACTTGTGCGGGTGTCGGTCCCCTGCCATTGACAATGGATGATTGGAACGAATTTATCATCTTTTCGATTGACGGCGAAGCAATCTCATCTGTGCTGCAAGAATTCACTTATAACTGGGAAAGCGGCGACGCGTCCAGTTCGCTGGTGGGTTACACAGTGCATCCGGATAGCCGAATCGCTATTGAGTTTGATAACTATTAAATACATCAAAATAATTTGAGAATCTTTCCACTGCTAAATTATTCGTATGTGCAGACAAAAAGCGAAATGTCATGCCCGAGGAGTCGGGCTGTTGCGCAGGCATGACATGAAGGTATTCATGTCGTTTATGATATCCCGGCTAGGCAGGCGCGGCATTTTGAGTTACTTTATGAAAACTTGTTGCGCCGGAAAAAAAATCTGACATTATTCAATCGTAATAAGCTAATAAGGTTCAATTTTAAGGTACGTTTACTACTAAGCTGATCAGAAAAAAATAGGATTTAAAAATGAAATCCTGAATAAAAATTTTTGGAAATATCCTGTTTTTTTCTGCTTGATTTTCAACGATATATTAACTAATATTTCACAAGGATAAAAAGGTCATCACTTCGGGAAATAAAACGGGACGGTCCGATAGACTTTTTACTCCCATGGCGCCTTTATTCGTAACACGTGAATTCATTTTTGTTGTGCAGATATCTTTGTGACCAAGACTTGCCGGACGAAACGAATAATATGGTCTTTTTTAGCGGGTGGCTTTTACCGCATGCGGGGCGGGTCGCACAAACTGCCGGTTATGGTTGTTAAGCGGCGGCGTGTTATGGCGCAGTTGATATTGCAGGATAAAAATCATATAAACAGTTATTTAATACTATTATTCAAATTTCAGAAAACAGTGACTGTTTTATAACTTGGTTATGTGCGATATAATAATGAATAACTATGATATTTTAATTGAATAAAGTTTTAAATTTCCGAGACAGCCGTTACTAAAATAGGAATTCATTTCATTCGCATGTAAGATTTCACTTATAAATTCTGCGATAATGGAGGTATAAATGGCTAAAAAAGTTAAAATTGCAAAAGTTCAAAGAATCACCATAGACGAACGGCTTTCCGAAGACCTCATTCGTCTTGAAATATGTAAATTAATTAAAGTCGGTGAGTCAGGTGAATTTAAAGACGAACCTGATTTTTGGAAGGATATTGTCCGAAACGGAAATGAAATTTTAGCCCGGCCGATTAATCCTAAGAAAAAATCCAAAAAAGATCTCTACACGGATTGGATGTCTATTCCCGAATCGCAAGTGAAGCAATTTCCATGGAAGGACCTCAAAGAAGGACAAGTTTATTTATCGGGAGAATTTGAGATAAAAGAGGAACAGGACGGTGACAAAAACGTGAAACGGTATTTTACTCGTCCCGGTGTAAAAGCATTCGAACAGATAGACGATGATGTCAAGGAAAATACGAAAACTCTGTATTATGAAATTTTAGCCAAAGGTGAGAAAAATGCCAAATTATAATATCCGGTCAAA
>JAFGEC010000653.1 GCA_016931775.1 Candidatus Zhuqueibacterota bacterium
CTAATACGAATGTCCGTGAATTCTCGAGGTCCGAAAACCGAAAACGGCAATAACCACAAAGCAAATCAGCGGCAGCACAAAAGAAACACGTGTACTGGACAATGTAAACAAGCCCAAATTAAAAGCGCTCATATCCATAATTGCGGCCTGCAGGGGCGGCATGACCGACCCGCCGCCGATGGCCATAATCAATCCGGCCGCGCCTATTTTGGCATCATCTCCCAGGCCCTTGAGGGCGATACCGTAAATGGTTGGAAACATCAGTGACATACAGGCCGATACAGCGATCAAACAATACAAACCGACCATACCTTTTATAAAAATCGTACCCAAAAGCAGAGCAAATCCGCCCACTGCCAGACTCATCAGCAATCTGCCGGGGCTAAAGTATTTGAGTAAATAGGTGCAGATAAACCGGCTGGAGCAAAAAATAACCATTGCGATGATATTGTATCCCTGTGCGGTTTCTTTGGACATGCCCAGTTCATTCATGGCGTATTGAATGATAAATGTCCAGCACATGATCTGAACGCCCACATAAAAGGTTTGTGCAATCACACCCTCGATATACTTTTTGTTGCGCCACAAACGACTCAAGGTGGGGCCGAGATTAAGCCGGTTGTCTTCTTCACCTTTGCTCCTGGGCAATTTTGAGATCAAAAAAATAAAGAAAAACACCAGCACAACAAGCCCGATAGCCACATACGGGCCGCGAAGGACATTCAGATCGTGGACCTGCAGTGCCTTGAACTGTTCAGGAGCCGTTTCCGCCAGGACCTGGCGCTGGGCTTCTGTGGTGTCATCCAGCCGGGCTAGAATGAGCTGCTGGGCGACGAACATACCGGTCAATGATCCCATGGGATTGAATGCCTGGGCAAAGTTCAGCCTGCGCGTGGCGTTTTCCTCCGGTCCCATAGCGAGAATGTAAGGATTGGAACTGGTTTCCAGGAACGAAAGGCCGCAGGTAAGAATAAAATAGGATATTAAAAACGCCCAAAAAGCCATAATCATACTCGAAGGAATAAACAACAAGGCACCGGCTGAATAAAGTCCCAGTCCGACCAGAATGCCGCTCTTATAGGTGAAGCGTTTGATAAAAATAGCTGCAGGAATCGCCATCACACAATATCCGCCATAAAACGCAAATTGAACCAGCGAGCTCTGAAAGTGACTGATGAGCATGATCTGTTTAAAAGCGGCCACCATAGGATTGGTGATATCATTGGCAAATCCCCACAGGGCAAACAGACTGGTAACCAGTATAAACGGGTAGATGATATCTCGCGGGATGACGTGTGTTTTCCCGGCAGGGTGAACAACAGTTGGCTCCGGCATGACCATTTCCTTTCAACTTTTTTCAAGTTCCTTGATATATCCTTTTTCAGGCGTAGATTGCAAATTTTGTTCCAGCTCGAAAATCCGCTCTAAAAGCTGCCATTTCTTTGCCGCAGTGGCGACTGAGTCGGTTTGTTGAAATTTCGACACGTATTGTTCCCATTCCTGCTGCCGCGGCAGGGTGGCCAGTTTTTGTATGGCCGTCTCGTGGTCGAAATCCGGCACCGTATCCATAATCATAAACAGTAAAGATTCGTAAATATAAATTTCCATATCGAGAATTCCAACATCTTTTATTCCCTGAGTGATTTCCGGCCAGGCCGCACCCATGGCATGAACCTTTTTATATTCTGCAATAAGGCCCGGATCGTCTTTAAGGGTAAGAATTTTGCAGTATCTTTTAAATTTTGTCGGCATTTTTAGACCTCATTTTTTAACATCGATGAGCAGCTTTACGACTTTGCCGGGATTTTCGTCCCAGAACCTCAGCGCATCGCCCGTTTTTTCAAAAGAGAATACCTTTGTGACAAGTGAAGTAAAGGGCAAATCACCTTTTTCCAGCATTTTTATGACAGAAGGAAATACATGCAGTGCATTTCTCGATCCGGAAACTTGAAGTTCCTTGCGCACAATTAGCTTTGTCTCCAAGGCCACCTCATTTTTTGTATAACCGATGTAAACCACCCGTCCGGCATATGTGACCAGCTCGATAGCCTGTTTGAATGTAGAGGGAATTCCCGCCGCTTCGATGGCGATGTTCACACCCTCGTTATCCGTCAGACCGGCAACGATCTTTTCCGTGCTCTGTTCCAGGGAATTGATCGTATAGTGCGCTCCCATTTTTCGAGCATGTTCCAGTTTGGAATTATCAATATCTACCACAATTGCCGTTGCCCCTTTACGGACACAGGCCGCCAGCACGCCCATACCGATGGCGCCGCAGCCGAAAATCAGCACCTTATCCGTTTCCGAAACTTTACCACGATTGGCGGCATGGTATCCCACACTCAGGGGTTCGACAAGAGCCAGTTCCTGCAGTGAAAGCTGAGTTGACTTGAAGATTTTACCCGAGTGTACGGCCAGTTTTTCCGTTAAAGCACCATCGCGCTGAACACCGAAAGTTTGGTTGAGCTGGCAAGTGTTGGTGCGTCCGATACGGCACGCCGGACAGGTTCCGCAATGGGTATACGGCGACACCATCACGGCATCACCCAACTGCAGGGTATCCGGTACGTTTTTTCCCTTACCGATAATTCGTCCGGCGATTTCATGGCCGGGAATACGCGGATAGTCCATCATCGGCATGGTACCGCGAAATGTACTCAGATCGCTGCCGCACAGTCCGATGTAGTTAATTTCCAGCAGCACGTCATCCGGACCGGCTATTGGCTCCGGGATGTCGATAAAATCGGTCTTTCCCGGGTTGGTTATTCTAAAGGCTTTCATATTGGTTCCCTTGTTGAATTCTGATTAAAATTTATCTCCTTCGGATCGAGGGGTCATCTTTCCGAGGCTGTATTAAAAGTCTTTTTAATTAACAATTTTTCCGAAAAACATGCTCATTGATGCAAAAAAAGAGTCAATCCCACGAAACAGGTCGTTGCAGAATAGCACGAAAATCGCATTTAACATCGCAATGACCGTATTTTGATGTAAAAAGCGAAATGTCGTGCCCGAGGAATCGGGCACCCAGCCGTGAAAGATGACGCTAAACCTCACAAAACGACCGAATGCGAATAATAATAATTTATTGAAAAACAAAATATTGGACGATTCGCATTCACCAGAACGTAGGTTATGGCATTTTGGTTCATAACTGGGCGCCCGCCTTCGCCGGCGCGACATTTTGAGATGCTTAGCAAAAACCTGCTGCACAGGGATCTGCATTCCCGGGCACACTCACACCTTCAGCCGGTAAAATTTCGCCGCATTTCCACCCCAAAAATTTTCCTTCACCCGGGGCGTCGCGTTTTTTTTCTCGAGCCACTTTCCCACCAATTCCATAACCTGCCGGTAAGTTGCCGCCACCGTACATACCGGCCAATCGGAACCAAACATCACCCTGTCCGGACCAAACGCTGTAAAAACCGTATCCAGATAGGGTTCAAAATCTTTAACACACCAGTTTTTCCAGTCGGCCTCGGTTACCATACCGGATAGTTTACACATCACATTGGGAAACGACGCCAGTTTGATCATGTGTTGTTTCCACGGCTCCAAAATTCCGTCCTTGATGAACGGTTTCGCAATGTGGTCGACCACAAATTTATGGTTGGGAAAAGCGCCGACAAATTCAATGGCCGCCGGTAAATGCCGGGCAAAAATCAGGATATCAAAAGTCAGACTGTAAGCGGCCAGTTTTTCAACGCCGCGCATAAAGGATTCTCCCAG
>JAFGEC010000654.1 GCA_016931775.1 Candidatus Zhuqueibacterota bacterium
ATAGCCTGGTAGAGCACCGGCCCGACACCGATGATGGCCACATCATCACCGTTTTGCAAAACTTCGCTGACACCGATGGGCAGAACGTTAAAATCCTGTCCCAACGGTACACCGACACCCTGTCCTCTGGGATAACGTATTGCAACAGGTCCCGAAGAAAAAGACAGAGCAGTCCAGAGCATTTGCCGTAATTCCTCCTCGTCCTTTGGTACCATTAAAACGAGTCCGGGCACCGTGCGCAGATAAGCGATATCGAAAATGCCATGATGTGTCGGTCCGTCATCGCCGACAATACCTGCGCGGTCCAAAGCGAATATCACCGGCAATTTTTGCAATGCCACATCATGGATGATCTGGTCATAGCCACGCTGTAAAAAACTGGAATAAAGTGCGGCAATCGGCCGGATTCCGCTGACAGCAAGACCAGCAGAAAATGTTACGGCGTGTTCTTCGGCAATACCCACATCAAAAAACCGATCGGGGAACACTTGTGAAAATGGTTTTAATCCGGTTCCCAGTTCCATTGCCGCGGTAATAGCGGCCAGCTTGGGCTCCTGGTGCGCCATCTCAACCACCGTTTGTCCGAAAATATTGGTAAATGTCGGTATATCGGAATTTTTTATAGGTTCACCGGTTTTTACATCAAATTTCCCCAGGCCATGAAAAACCGGTGCATTTTTCTCCGCCGGTTTAAAACCTTTTCCCTTGGTCGTCATCATGTGCACGAGAATAGGACCATTTATTCTTTTAACCTCCCGGAAAAGCCGCACCAGGCTGGAAATATTATGGCCGTCCACCGGCCCAAAATACCGAAAACCGAACCTTTCAAAAAGAATACCGGGAACAATAAAAGCTTTTAATCCTTCTTCAACCCGGCGCGCCGCTCCCCGGATTTTAGTGCCCATTGTGGATAATTTTCCAGTCAAATCCCAAACTTCCTTTTTAATCCGGTTGTAAAAGGGATTTGAGATAATGGTGGTCAGGTACTTTGACATAGCGCCGACATTGGGGGAGATGGACATACTATTGTCGTTCAAAATGACGACGATATTCCGAGAGGATGCGCCGGCGTTATTGAGGCCCTCGTAAGCCAGACCGCCGGTCAGGGCGCCGTCTCCTACAACCGCCACCACGTGGTAATCGTCACCGGATAAATCCCGCGCACAAGCCATTCCGAGCGCTGCGGAGATGGCGGTACTGGCATGACCGACACCAAATGCATCATATTCACTCTCGTTGATATTGGGAAATCCGCTGAGCCCGTCCGTCTGCCGAATGGTAAAAAACTGGTCCCGCCGGCCTGTGATAATCTTGTGAGCATACGCTTGATGCCCCACATCCCAAACAATTTTATCGGTGGGAGTATTGTATAGATAATGCAGTACCAGCGTCAACTCGACAACACCCAGGGATGGTGCCAGATGACCGCCCGTTTGTGAAATTGTGGTGATAATCATTTCCCGAATTTCCCGCGCTAATTGAGACAGCTGCGGTATATCGAGCTTTTTTAGATCCTTTGGTGAATTAATTGTAGCAAGTATATTATTTAACATAGAACAAAACACCTGTATTTACTGAACATAACGAAATAGAACCTTTACGGGATAACCGCTTTATTCCAAATCCGCATCCGTCAGTTGAAAGCCCTTATTATCCCTTGTCAGTATTTTAATTTTTTTCTCTGCTTCGTCCAACGCTTTTTCACAAAATTCCGCCAATTCATGTCCTTCCTCAAAAAGTTTGAGGGTTTCGTCCAGACTCTGAGATCCCTGTTCCAAAAGTGTTGAGATTTCCTCGAGCCGGTTCATAGCAGATTCAAAAGTTTTTTTACTCATCTTTTGTGCCTGTATAATAATACACAATACCAGTTAAAAAAACAAAATATAATTTAAAATATTCCGGTCAAAAAAAACATCACTTGCGTTTTTGTTTGACCTGTACGTCCAGGTGGCCGTCGGCAAGCCGGACATTGACGTCTTCCTCAAGTTCCACGTGGTCAACTGAACGAACGATTCGTTTATCCGGACCTTTTGTAACCACCGCATATCCTCTTTTTAAAATAGAGTCAGGATGCATACCTTGCAGATGCTTTTTTATCTGTTGCAAACTGGTCCGTAATATTTCCATCCGGTGGTCCAGTGTCTTTTGCATATCTAACAATAAATCATCCAGTCGTTGGCGATATTGAGCAATAGCATCGGCCGGCCGCCGGAAACCATAGCTGGTGAGTTTTATACGCAATTGCTCCCGGAAGGAGAAAAGGATCGTATTGATGCTGGAAAAACAGGAAAAGAGCAATAGACGTAAAACTTCCCTGATCTGTTTCCTGTCCGGCACGGCAATTTCAGCGGCGGCGGAAGGCGTCGGCGCGCGTTTATCGGCGACAAAATCAGCAATCGTATAATCGACTTCATGTCCCACAGCGGATATAACCGGTATATTGGAAGAATAGATCGCTCTGGCCACCACTTCTTCGTTAAAAGCCCATAAATCCTCCAACGAACCGCCTCCACGTCCGACAATCAAAACATCCACTTCACCAAAGTCGTTGAAATCTTTAATAGCATCGGCTATATCACGGGCCGCATCTTCTCCCTGTACGGTGGCCGGCCGCAAAATGATTTCGACGCCCGGAAACCGTCTCTGGAGCACATGGAAAATATCGCGAATTGCCGCGCCGGTCGGAGATGTCACGATACCGATTTTCCGGGGAAAGACAGGAATCGGTTTTTTATGCTCCTCATCAAACATTCCCTCTTGCCGCAATCTTTCCTTCAACTGCTCGAAAGCGATCTGTAATTCGCCGATACCCGCAGGATGTATTTTTTGCACATCGATTTGGTAGCTGCCGCGGCGCTCAAAAACACGCACCGAACCGAAAACCGTCACCTTCATGCCGGATTGGGGAGCGAAAAGTAAGCCAGCCGCTCGGCTTCGCCAGACCACACAGGATATCTGCGCATCACTGTCTTTGAGCGAAAAGTACATGTGGCCCGAACTGTGATGGACAAAATTGGAAACTTCACCCTCAACCCATACAAACGGCAAACTGCTTTCGAGGATTGTTTTAATTTCCTTCGTCAGTCCCGAAACACTGTAAACGGAGAAATCAAGATCCATGATTGACCATATGGTTAAGACAGGAAGGGCTAAGATTTCTCTCAGCCCATTATTTTATTTCTTCTTTTTATGACGATCTTTACGGAGTCTTTTTTTCCGTTTGTGCGTCGCGATCTTGTGTCTTTTTCGTTTTTTACCGCTGGGCAACTCGATCACCTCCATTCCGTTAATTTTTTTTCATATTGATATAATTTCTCAAATCTTTAAAAGGCCGAAAGATCACCTTCTCATGTTCAGGTATATGCACCGGTTCACCGGTTTTTGGATTACGTGCGGTACGGGCACGACGCGTGACGACTTTAAAGCTTCCGAATCCCCGGATATCGATCCGCCCGTCTATGTACAGACCCCGGGCGATGACCACTAGAAAATTATCCATCAGCAGCCGGGTTTCCGATTTTGTTAATCCAGTTCCTTTGGCGACCTGGTCGATAATATCAGCTTTGTTCATACAATTTATCGTTTTTTAATGGCAGCTTGCACAGTTATGGGAAAAACAACCGCCGCAATTTTTAGATGAACTCGTTATTGTTTTACCGGAGGAAGAAAAACCGCAAACCGACATCTCTTTGTTGATTTTTTTACTGCCGCATTGAATGCACATCAGAGCCAGCACATCGGCACTGTTTCGGACGAGTTCCTCAAACCTGCATGAGCAACTTTGGCAGGTAAATTCATAAATAGGCATAAAATCACCAGGTTGCAATGTAATGAGCCTGCGGCCAAAATGCCATAATGTTCATAAAAACCTGGCGGATATCGCTGGACAGTAAATCAAAAATTGTATATTTCGGCTTGGCCTCTTTCTTCAGCCGTGGTTCTCCTTCGATTCCGCCCATACGCGCTGCAAGCATAATGGCGTCGTCGTATGTGCCCAGGGAGTCGATCAGTCCGATTGCTTTTGCCTGCAGGCCGGTAAAAACTCGTCCGTCCGCAATCTTTAGCACCTGCTGCCGATCCATCTGTCTTTCCTCAGCGACGACATCGACAAACTGCTTAAATCCGTCGTTTATCCACTCCTGAAAATAAACGCGTTCTTCAGGCGTAGGATCCCGGTAAGGTGAACCTGAATCCTTAAATTTACCGCTCTTGATTACGGTAAAATCCACTCCGATTTTTTCCATCAATTTGCTGAAATTCGGAAACTCGGCGATGACGCCGATACTTCCGGTTGTCGTACCGGGATTGGCCATAATACTGTCGGCACCCAGGGCGACATAGTAACCGCCGGACGCAGCCACACTGCCCATGGAGGCGACGACCGGTTTACCGTCGTCCCGAACGCGGCGAATGTGTTCATAAATCTCCTGCGAAGCGGCAATACCGCCGCCGGGACTGTTAATTCTTACAACAACCGCTTTAACCGTCCGGTCTTTCTGGTACTTTTTTAATTGCCGCACGATTTCTTTGGATTCAAAAATAACGCCTTCGATATCCACGATGGCAACTTTTTGGCCTGATCCGGATACGTCCATATCACCGGAGGACCCCAGGCCGATGAGGGCCAGTACAAATAGTACGATAAAAACCAGAACCACACCGGCAATAACAATACCGATAATAACATCTTGCTTTTTTGCCATATCAATTTTCTCAAATTAAAAAGAAGGTTTAGTATAATTAATTTTTTATTAAAAAGCAAGACAAAGTTTGGCAGAGCGGTAAAACCTCAGTTACGGGTGGGAGAGATAGATAGGTGCGACGCATCACCTCCTTTTGCCAAATATATGTAATTTTAAAATTTTGACAGATGTTGAGAGCCGGTGCGTCGCACCTTCCACCCATAACTGAGATATTACGATTTATCTAATTTCGGGCTTGAATCTTTTAAAAACAATTTTGAATTTTTAATATTAAAAGCAGGCTGACGTGAAGGTACAGACAATTAGACAATTCTACAAGTCTAACAGCCTTGACATTTTTTATATCACCGCCTTTTAATTGTGAAGAAAATTGGGATACTAAAATAAAAAGTGTGACAATTTTTAATAGAAATTTTATATAGCCTTCGTGAGCTTGGTGGTTCATTTTGGATCCATCCCCAACATCCGGCAATAAATTTGATCAATCGATCGCGCACATTTGTTTATGTCATATAATTCACCGGCAAGCTTTAGATTTTTTTCCGCCATGCGCCGCGCCAGTTTATTTTCCGTCATAATCCGAACGATGCATTTCGCCAGCGACGCCACATCACCCGGCTGCAGCAGAAAGCCGTTTTCCTCTTCAACAATCAATTCCGGAATACCACCCACCCGTGTGGAAATGACGGCAAGTCCGCACGCAAACGCCTCCAGGATGGAAATGGGCAGTCCTTCCGCATGAGAGGGCAACACAAAGCAAGAACTGGAGAGCAGCAACCGATTTTTATCAACGCCGGTCAGCGGCCCCCAGAAGGTGAGTCCGTCACCCAGGCCGAGCCCGCGGGCGATTTGCTGCGCTCTGTCAATTTCACCGGGTCCGACAATATGGTAAATAAAAGAGTGCCCCAAACTTTGAACAAGCGCGACCGCGTGCAAAAAATCATCGATCCCCTTCCGGCGGCTGATTTCACCCAGAAACAGGACGGCCTTTTGCCGCGGAACGGAATCAATTTTAAACGGTCTTAGGTCGATACCATTGGGCACCACACAAATTTTTTCCGGGCCGACGATACCTGAAAAAAATTTTCCCCAGGAAGCCGACAGAACAATTAGACGATTACAGATTTTCAAAAAATACCGAATCCATTTTTTTATCCGTGGTGAACTGTCCCGGTAAAAAGCATCAAAGCTGGCCGCGTGTATATGCAGAACGACGGCAATCCGGCGGAATCTGGCGGCCAGAATAAACGGACATTTTTCCCAGAATGAAGTATAATCAACGGTGTGGATGTGTATAATATCGAAATGCCAAAAAGTCAGTAAAAACAAAAACTTGAAAAAAAACCAGACGGAATAGGAATAACTGATCGCAGAGAGAAATACGTTGCGCCGGAACGAGGCGGCGTATCCATCGGGGGCCTTGTATTTGGCACGGCGATGGACGGCCGGTTTTGTATTGTTCAAGTGCACCAGATCGACATATGACGAGAGATCCGAAGCCAGCAGATCGGCCATAAATGTTTCCAGTCCGCCGATTTGCGGCGGCACGGGTCCGATCATGAGAATTTTATGTTTTTTGGTGCTCAATTTTTCCTCCCCACCGGCTCTGCACTAATGACCGGATTTGTCTTTTTCGGATTGCCCGCTTGAGACGATTTCATTCATCGCTTTTACGAGCCACTGAACACCTGCTTTATTCACCTGCAGTTTGTATTTTGTTTTTAAAAGGTCGTACTGGCGCTGCTCTTCCGCACTCTTTTTCTTGCCCGTCAAATACCGGTGTACCCAGCTCTCCATCTCTTCAAAAGGATATCTTTTAAATTCCGGTTCCGTTTCATAGGTCTCTCGTATTTCCGCATCGGTAATATCAAAAGGCTGATACATGCGCCGCTCAACCTCCGCCAAAAGCAGTCTTTCGCGGTACCGCCGGGTATTTTGCCGGTATTCGGGATCCTGGTCCAATTTGAATGCCAGGGCATCTGCAAACATCATATCCTGAAGACAGGCTTTTTGTACGGCGGCTTTGACATATTCGATTCTGTTGAGCGGTGGTAGAAAAAGCGAAGGTAAATTAAGATAGGCGTCAATAAACTGATCCAGGGTTTTCACACCGTTGCGAAATGATGCGATTTGGGTCTGTAATTCTGCGGCAGTAAAAAGATCACTGCGTAACGTGTTGTTGGATTTAATATACCTGTTTGACACCAGCGCAACTGCGTCGGCATTGACGGTAAAAATTAACTTTTCGGGAACGGCGTTTTTGTACCGGATCCACCGCCGTGTTTCTTCCATGGATACATACAGGCGCTCCAGATTATTCACGACTTTTTCAAAAGGCAAATCCTTGCGCGCGCGTTTTTTTAAAATACTGACGATATGCCAGCCGTACCGGCTCAGAACGGGACCGGCAGGTATTGTGGGGGCCATCTTGACGATCAGATTGTCAAAATCCCCGCCCATGGTTCCGTACACGTACCACTGTTTCCACACGCCTTTTTCATCACTCAAACTGTGGTCAATGGAGTACTCTTTGACCAGTTCGGAAAACAGCGTACCGGCCTCCAGTGCGCGTGCCAGGGAATCGGCGGTTTTCGGATCGGGCACGAGAATGTGTGCAAGGTGGTACTCATATTTTCTTTTATCGTACATATCATGCAGCATTTTCGCTGTGGGTGGTTTGACGGTTTGCACCGCATGATCGTACAGCGGCCCATGGACCGCGGTCATGGCATTCACATTGTTACGGCGAATCAAAGTTTGTATTGAATCCTCTTTTTCTATCCCGCGCTGCTCGGCCTCATGCAGAAAAAACAACTGGCGGGCAAAACGGATTTTACAAAAAGCCAGTACTGTTGAATCGGTCATGAGAGTCGAGCGATATTGCGGCGTAGAGATTTTAAAGGCCTCCAGCGCTTCATCGACGGATAATTTTTGATTGCCCACGCCGATGACCCAGGATTGTTTCATACTGCAACTGAACATGAATAAAAGGACCAATAACATGGCTGGTGATTTTATTTTCATAACGATACTCCGTGGTTTCCGAAACAAATTAAGAAATCGTTTAATTTAAGAATAATAATAAAAATTACAATGGAAAAAACAAAGGATTGAACAACGGTTTTAAGCGTGCTTTCCTATGGATTCTCAAGGACCGCCGTTCGCTCTGGTTGTTTTTGTAATTTCTGCTTGCTTTGTATCACAATCTATTGCCATATTATCTTTTGAATTCGGATGGTTAATCGTTTTTTGTTTGGATTGGTAGGTCATTTTATACCTATCGTGAAAAAATTCAAAAAAATTTTATATTTGCAGTATTGGCTGTTAAACAAATTTTAATTTTATCGAAAGTAAAAAGTGAAATCAAAAAAGACGCCGGATTTTCAACCGTTACCCACATCCGAAACAAAGGACAATGGGATTGTCTCGCCCGGCACGAGAATGAACCTGTGCCGTGTTTTCAGTAAATGCGGCCTGGCATCGCGTACGCAGGCTATTGAATATATCCACGGTGGCAGGATAAAAGTCAATGGTGAAGTGATCCGTAAACCTTCGTACTGGGTAGACCTGCAGCATGATGAAATCCTTTTCGACGACCGGATACTCAAGCCTGTGAATAAAAAAATATACATCCTGCTGCATAAACCCAAAGGATATCTGAGCACCCGCGAGGACCACAGCAACAGAAAAACCGTGTACGATCTTGTACCGCAATTTAAAAACTGGATTTTCCCTGTAGGACGGTTGGATATGGATAGTGAGGGATTACTGCTGCTCACCAATGACGGTCCTTTTGGCGATGCGCTGAAGAATCCGGAAAACCGGATCGTCAAAACCTATCACGTGCTCGTCAACAAGAGATACGATCCCTCCGACGGGCGGAAACTGGAACAGGGTATAAATCTGGGAGATTTCACCACGTTGCCGGCCATGGTCAACGTCCTGAACAGATCCCCCAGAGATCAATGGATTGCCATAGGCATCGTTGAAGGGAAAAACCGTCAGGTGCGCCGCATGTTACGAGCCTGCGGCTACAAGGTTTTACGCCTGATCCGCACTACCATCGGTCCTTTTCAGCTGGGCGATCTGCCCGCAGGACAGTGGCGTTATGTGACGCCGGAGGAGGGGCAGAAAATTGAGAATATAAAACGGAATAGATGAATATGAACTGTACATGGTATTACCGCTCCAGTCCTTGCCGCTTTGCGGTGCCGGCATTTTGTGTTTGCTGCCCTCGAAATGAAAAATTTATATACCTGTTTTCGCAGGGTATCTTGAAATTTTTTCGGGACGGATTTTCATAGCATTAATTTTTCTCTCTTTCAAAGCAAGATGTGTTGCCCGGAC
>JAFGEC010000655.1 GCA_016931775.1 Candidatus Zhuqueibacterota bacterium
GATGTTTATATTCAATTGAGGAACGAAAAAAGCGGGAAAAAAATAAAAAAGGCGGTAACCATCCGGATCCGGCATGATGTCTGGAAGGGACGGTTTTACGCCGACTTGCAGGACAGCAGCTATGTGTTTGAACATTTTGACCGGTTGAAGCAATTTTTCCATTCTCTGTATTTCGATATTTCTCCCGCCGGAGCCCTGGATAGGAACGCGCCGTTTGTGCTGACCACCTGGGCCGAGGTGGCGGCCATTTCCAAGGTCCAAAACGACAGGCTTAAAGACTGGATTATGAATGCCGATGAAACCGAAGAAATGCATGCGTCGGACAAACGGAATCCGGGCTTTCGTTTCAGTATCAGCCGGTTGATCGGTTCGATGGTCGGCAGTAAAAAAAATCCCGATAATATGACCCCGCGTTATCAAACGGACCAATTTACCATCAACGGATTGAGATGAAACGGCTGCGCTCAAAATTGATTGTGTTTTTTGCGCTTTTTGTCATCGCGCCTACAGTGCCTGTTGCTTTTTTGGTGCAGAACTTTTTACAACGAAGCCTGAGCATCGGCGTCAATCAGCAGGTCAGTCTTGCCCTTGAGGATGCTTTTAAATTGTATCAGGACACCTATACCGGGCACCGCGCCGACCTGGATCACGCCCTTGAAAGCTTTTCCCGTGAATCCGCTTTTCCGGAGCAAATTTTAAATAAATACAATCTCGAAATGATTGAAATTTTTTCGAACAAAAAACTGCGGTCAAGAATAACCCGCACGGATTCATTTTCATTTTATACACCGCAAAATGTCTTGAAAAAAGTGACCACAAATCACTCAAACCGCATCGAGCTGGAGTGGAAAAACGGCCGTCTGCTGCAGGCCGGAGCCCGGTCGCGAACAGCGGAGAACGATACTGTATTTGTGCTGGTTTCAAAATTACTCGATTCTGAATTTGTTCAAAGCGCAAACCGGGTTCGCGATGTGCTTCAGATGTTCCGGACGCTTGATATTCAGAAAAAAGATGTCCGAAATGCCTTTCTGCTGGCTTTTTTAATCGTTTATTTGCCGTTTCTGGGTGCCGCCGTTCTATTGGCCCGATATTTTTCCAAAAAACTGACTTTGCCCATCGAACAACTTGCCGCTGCGACCCAAAAGGTACAAGAGGGCGAGTGGGATGTCGAGATAAAAACCGACAGCCGCGATGAAGTCGGCAGCCTTGTCACATCGTTTAATCTCATGGTCGCCAACCTGAAAACAAACCAGGAAAAATTGATCTCCCTGGAAAAAATGGCTGCCTGGAGGGAAATCGCCCGCATTCTGGCCCATGAAATAAAAAATCCCCTGACGCCCATTCAGCTTATGGTGCAGCAGCTCAGGGACGAATATCCCGGCGGTGATGGAAAATATGCCGCTTTGCTGACCGAATGCACCGATATTATATCCGATGAGGTCAATAATCTGCGGAATCTGGTGCAGGAGTTCAGTAATTTTGCCCGTATGCCCAGAGTGAATAAAGAAACAGCCGACATGAACGTCCTGTTGGATGACGTGTGCCGTTTGTACGGCACCCGAAAGTTGCAGGTTGAGTTGGAACAAAAATTACCCGACTTTGCATTTGATGCCGAAAAAATGCGGCGGGTGTTTATCAATCTTTTGGACAACGCTATCGCTGCCGACGAGTCCGGATCGCCCATTCGTGTTTTGTCCAAATTACAAAACAATACCGCCGTCATCCGGATTTCTGATTCGGGTCCCGGTATTGCTCCGGAGCTTTTACACAAAATTTTTGAGCCATATTTTTCCACCAAACACCGTGGTATGGGTTTAGGTCTTGCCGTCGTTCAAAAAGTGGTGCAGGAACATGGCGGCACGATTACCGTGGAAAATTTACCCACCGGCGGTGCCGCATTCAGCATAAAACTGCCGCTTGTTGAGGAGATCCATGTCTGAAAAGATACTTGTTATAGACGATGAAAAAAACATCCGCCGTTCTTTTAAAATGATCCTGGAGTCCGGCGGCTATTTGGTCAAGGAGGCGGAAACCGGTATACAGGGTTTGAATACTTTTACGGCATTTTTACCGGATCTGGTGCTGCTGGATATCCGCCTGCCTGAAATGGACGGCATTGAAGTCCTGCGCGAAATGATAAAACGTGAACACCAGGCCCATGTGGTCATGATATCCGGCCACGCCACCGTTCAAAATGCCGTGGAAGCCACGCGGCTGGGTGCCTTTGATTTTATTGAAAAACCGGTCACAAAGGAAAAGTTGCTCATTGTGGTCAGCCGGGCACTGGAAAACCGCCGGTTGCGCAATGAAAATTTGGCTCTAAAACAACAGATTCAGTCCCGGCATCAAATGATCGGTCAAAGTGAAGTTATTAAAAACCTGCTCAACCAGATCGCCAAGGTCGCACCCACCAATGCCCGTGTGTTTATCGGCGGTGAAAGCGGTACCGGCAAAGAACTGGTCGCCCGTGCGATACATGACAACAGCGAACGGGCCGGTCAGCCCTTTGTTAAAGTCAACTGTGCCGCAATTCCCGAGGAATTGATCGAGGCCGAATTGTTCGGCAGTGAAAAGGGCGCTTATACCGGCTCGGTGGGACAAACCGACGGCAAGTTTTCTCTGGCTCATGAGGGAACTTTGTTTCTTGATGAAGTCGGGGATATGAGTATGCGCGTTCAGGCGAAAGTGCTTCGCGTTTTGCAGGAGGGTGAGTTTCAGCGTGTCGGCGGGAGCGAAACATTGTCGGTTGACGTACGGGTGATCTCGGCAACCAATAAAAATCTGGAGATTGCCGTTGAACAAGGCCGCTTTCGTGAGGATTTACTGTTCCGCTTGAATGTGGTGCCCGTTTTTGTCGAACCTTTACGCCGCCGCAAGCAGGATATACCCTTGCTGGTGGAATATTTTATCCGTCAATATTGCGAGCAAAACGGATTGCGCCTGAAAATTTTGCAGCCCCAGGCGCTTCAGCCGCTCATGGATTATGACTGGCCGGGTAATATCCGCGAGCTGCAGAATCTGTGCGAGCGCCTGGTCATTTTGTCTGCGGGCCAGGAGGTCACTGTAAACGATTTACCCGCCCATATTCAGCGCCCCAAAGCCATCTTTTCCCAGGCCTGGTCGGATCATTTGAGCCTCAAGGATTTAAAACAAAAAGTTGAAAGGGACTATATCCTGTGGCATTTGCAGAAATCGGAATGGAATATCACCCAAACCGCAAAAAGCCTGGGCATCGAACGCACCAATCTGCATAAAAAAATGGCGGTTTACAAAATAACCAAATCTGATAACTAATTTCTTCCCTATTTGAAAGGCAAGCTGAAAGGACCTACGCCGATGCCAGGTACTCCTTGATGCTTTTGGCAATGCTGTTAAAGGTCCAGCGGCGTTTTTCGTCGTCGGTTTCCAGCAAAGTTAACCGAAATCCTTGTTTCGTACAGCAGAATCCGGTCAGCGGAACCACGCATATCCCCGTTGCGCCCAGTAAATAATAGACAAACCGCTTGTCCAAATCCACATCCGTAATTTTGGCTTCGATGTATTTTTTGACCTCCGGAAGGTCTATGTTTAAAAATTGCCTGTCATTTAAAACGCCCGGATCAAAAAGAATGGCCATATAAAACGCACCCTGGGGCCGGGTGACGTAAATGCCCGGTACTTTTGAAAAAAGATCGTATGCCTCGTTCACCCTTTTTTCAAACATTTCACGCCGGTGTTTTAAATGGCCTTCGTAGCGTGGATCACCGATAACACGCGGAATGGAATATTGCGGTAAACTGGTGGAACAAACCTCGAGCATTTTGGCATTGATTAAACTTTTGATATATTGCTTAAAAGTCGGGTGTTTTTCCTGGTTGAAAATTTCCAGCCATCCGCAACGCGCACCGGGCCATGGAAATTCCTTGGAAATACCTCGAAGCGCCATACCCGGCACGTCACCGATGACCTCGCTCAGGTGTACGGTTTTTGCGCCGTTGTAGACAATATGAGCGTAAATTTCATCGCACATGACAAAAAGCCGGTACCGGCGGGCGATATCCACCATTTTTTCCAGGAAATCCCGTGCGTATACCGTTCCGGTCGGATTGTCCGGATTGATAATGAGCATACCGGCGATGGAATCGTTGTATTTGACCTTGTTTTCCAGATCGGTCAGGTCCGGCATCCAGTTGCGCCTTGGATCCAGGTCGTACGTCAGGTGCTCGTACCCCGAATGGGCTGCTTCCGCCGATGAGTGAGTGGAATAGGCCGGCGAGGGCCCGATAACCCGTGCTTCCCGTTTCAGAAATCCGAACACCTTTGCCACGGCATCACCCAGGCCGTTAAAAAACGCGATGTCGCTCTCTGTAATCCGGCAACCGCCGCGCTTGTTCACCTGTTCGGCCAGAAACCGCCGGGTTTCCTTGACCCCCAGGGTGGCCACATAACCGTAACTTTTGTCCTGCAATGCCAGATCGACGATGATATCCTTGATCCATTGAGGCAGTTTTTCACCTTTTTGGATCGGATCGCCGATGTTTTCCCAGGTGATCTCACGGCCCAACTGTGCCAGCTCATCGGCGACCTGAACGATCTCTCTGATTTCATAGGTGAGCTGTCCCGAACCTTCATGTACGATGTTTCTCCGCATAATTTATCCCTGTTGTTTTGTTATAAATCCGATTGCACCCGGCGCCTGGATTGTTTTAACTCACTGCGGTGCCGTTTTTCCGCCAGTCTCTTGCGCCGTGCTTCCGGCGAGGGCCTTGTTTTTCGGCGTTTTTTCGGCTGCTGCATGGCCGTCTGGATCAGCGAAAACAAACGCTCGAACGCATCCTGCCGGTTCTGCCGCTGGGTGCGGTACCGCCGTGCGTCGATGAGCAGCACGCCGTCCTCCGTCATACGGCTTCCCGCCAGTTTTATAAGCCGTTCCTTGACGTCATCAGGGAGCGACGGCGAATCGACGACATTAAATCTCAACTGCACTGCTGTCGCCACCTTGTTGACATTCTGCCCCCCGGGCCCGGATGCCCGCACGAACGACAACACGACTTCGTTGTTCTTAATGGAGATTTCTTTTTCTTCAGTCAGCATTTTATTGTTATAAGCTTAAACTTTTAATTTACTATTTTCTTTTAAATAACGCAAATGTTTTTTACGTATCTTTTTTTATTCTGCTGCGGCTCGCACGCGGGATCAATAATTTAACAACGCATAATAGCAGTTTTAAGTTGACGCCAATGCGCAAAGCGGGGTCCGCACGCCTCCTCATGCCGCTTCGCGGCATTCCGGGGTCGTGCTCCGCAGGCCTTTTAAGTCAAGAGTTTTGTTGAATTTTTATTATAATTCTTTAAAAAACAAAATAATAGATGTTTGTGCTTTAATCAAAATTGCCCGGCTAAAATCCCTGCGCCTCTGTGGCTCTGCGCGAGGTTGAAAAAAATTATACACAAGAGTAAAAACCAGGGTGGCTCGTTCGGTATGTTTATTAATTTAAATAAAATTTTTTGAGTTACACTATTTACTATCTTGTTGCAATTCACCAATAAAATGAATATAATATATTTGCTTACTGGCGGCAATTTGTAAAAAAATGATTACCACATGAAAGGTGGGGAGGCAATTTGACCAAACACAAAGTACAAAATAAATCAAGCCAAATGCTCTTTATTTTTATTGCTTTTGTACTTATGGGCTACTGGACTTATCAGGATGCTGTCAAGGTATTTGATTTTTTTGAATTACCGTCTACGGGACAAGCTTTGGAAGCCCAGGTATCGGGCACAGGCACCTGGTTTGTCACAATTTGGCCCTATCGGATCAAATACCGGTTCCAGCATAACGGACAATTTTACAATCAGCCGTTTTTTAAAAGCTATCGCGCCCGCGATGTCGGCTCGCCTGTGCCCGCCGATTTGATGTCAAAGGCTGAAAAACGTGGATATATAAATATTTTTTACCATCCCGAATATCCGGAGCGTAATACACCCGCCATTTCTGGCAAATGGCGTATCTATTATGCGGTGGAGAGAATTTGGTCTCTGGTCTTCAAGCTGGATATTTTAACGTTATTGCTTTTTGCCGTAATGTTTGTATATTCCGGCGGAGAATCAACGCAAAACAAGTCCATGCAAAGGGCCGTCGCCATAGCGACTGGTTTCTCCGTCGGGGGCTATATATTGTTGACAACGTTTATTCGCCTGGTGCATGTGTTTACCGGTAGCGAGTCTATGGGTTTGAGTGATATGGCACTGAATTTGTTCGTCGCCGCTGTGTGGTTGGCGATTCCATTTACTGTCGCAAAGCGGCTTGTTGCCCGCTACCGGGAATGAAAAAAATATGAAAAGATGGATTACCTGAACCGGGTCTGGGAAACATCGTGTCATTCGGGTGCTTCCGGTATCGCTGTTAAAAAAGGAGATAAATTATGAGAAAAAATTCCGCTTTAACGGTCAAAAATCTCAGCCGTATGGATCGAAGGAAATTTTTTACCAACTGTGCCGCATGTGCCGCCCTCTGTGCCTCAACACCGTTGGTCGGTATAAATTGCAGCAAAAAGACGCCCGTCAAAAAGAAAACGATCCGTATCATCTATTCCCTGCATGCCATTCAACAATCCCAACCCGATTGGCCCAACGTCGGTTTTGATTTTGAACCTGTAATTGAACGTATTAATACTTATCTGGAAAAACAATGCCGCGAGTTTACCTTCCTGTCAACGCTGGCGACCGGACAGGAAGAGGCGGAAAAGATCGTCGCACAGGACATAAACAACGACATTGACGGTTACCTGGTCTACCAGATGAACTGTTGGAACCGGGTCGTCCAGACCATTGCTGAAACCGGTAAACCTGTCCTGTACGCCGACCTCCAGTTTGCGGGGAGCGGTGGATTTCTGGTTTACACGGCCGGTTTTATCCGCAACAATACACCCAATGTGGGATTTGTCGCCTCTTCAAATATGGATGATCTGGTAAACGCGGTCAAATGTTTCGGGAAAACAGGTGCTGCAGATGATTTTTCCGCGGCGACGGCGGCAATCCGCAAAAAAAACACCAAAATATCCGGAGATCTGACGGTTATTCCGGATAAAATGACGCCG
The DNA here is from genome assembly GCA_016931775.1 of Candidatus Zhuqueibacterota bacterium. GTDB lineage: Bacteria > Zhuqueibacterota > Zhuqueibacteria > Residuimicrobiales > JAFGEC01 > JAFGEC01. The sequence goes on from JAFGEC010000655.1 coordinate 7,082, forward strand.
CTTTCGGCTCAGGAATGTTTAAAGCAAATGAAAGCATCTAAAATCTTAGCCGTACGTGACCAAAACGCCGGTCCTGCCGAAGCGGTGATGGGTATCCCCATGGAATATGTGTCATTTGCCCAAGTCAATCAGGCCTGGGAAGACGCAAGCATAGAAGAATCAAGGATAATTGCCGGGCGCTGGCAAAATTCGGCACAGGAAGTGATTGATGTTTCCATTGAAACCCTTGTCAATTCGGCCGCTTTTTATCTGGGCATGAAAAATGTCCTGCAAAAGTTTAATGCCAATGCCATTACCATTAATTGCCTCGGGGGATTTTACGGCGGACATATCCATGCCTACCCGTGTCTGGGATTTCACGAGCTCAATAATGAAGGATTGGTGGGCGCGTGTGAGTGCGATACACGGTCCACGGCAACGATGCTGGCTCTGACAACCCTCACGCAAGGCCGCCCGGGTTATATATCCGATCCGGTGATCGATACGGCCAAACGGCAGATCATTTACGCCCATTGTGTCGCGTCCAATAAAGTGTTTGGGCCCGATGGTCCGTCCAATCCGTTCAGTATTATGACCCATTCCGAGGACAGGCAGGGAGCGTCGGTCCGCTCGATCCTGCCGGTGGGCTACCTGACCACGACGTTGCAAATCCGGCCGGATACAAAAGAGATACTTTTACACCAGGCCAAAACCGTCGATAACGATCCGGACGACCGGGCGTGCCGGACCAAACTATGTGCCGAACCTTTGGGAGACATGGAAAAACTTTTCACAATGTGGGATCAATGGGGTTGGCACCGGGTGACATTTTACGGCGATATCAAGGAACCGGTTTACGACCTGGCCGAACATCTGGGCTGGAAAGTGGTGGAAGAGGCATGATATTTCCCTTGTCTTTTTAACAAGGATTCTATAATATAATGTGAAAACTGCCGGGTTGATCGTTACCCGGCCCTGACTCTCAGGGCCTGGTCTAAAATCATCACCCGGCCTTGGTAAGGGCTACGGCCTTGGGTTCAATTCCCATGACATGTCTCCCGGGCGCGCTTGATAAAAGTGACCGCCATGCAGGTTCAGACCTCCGCGGTGCTTTTATGCTCCCGGGAGATATGCGTTAAACAGGAGGTTTTTATGCTGCAGAACATGACTCTTACCGTCTTGTCATTATTCTTGATTTATCTGATATTCCGGGTAACCATGCGAAAATGCACGGTTTTCGAGTTTGAACAGGGACTAAAGTACCGGAACGGAAAATTTGTAAAAAAACTGACAGCCGGAAGGTATTATTACAATCGTTTCCGGGCGGTCGTGCATAAATTCGACCTACGGCCCGGTTTTCTCACGCTGGCCGGTCAGGAGGTTCTCACTGCAGACGGTATTTCCTTGAAAATCAGTATCACCGCCGGTTATAAAATTATCGATGCGAAAAAGGCGATGGAAAATTCAACGGGATATCAACAAGCATTGTATTTTATGCTGCAAATTAGCCTCAGAGATATTGTCGGCCATAAAACCGTTCAGGATCTGCTGGAAAACAGGGGGGAGATCAGCCGCGCCCTGTTCGAGTCCTGCGCGGGAAAAAGTGGTTCCCTCGGCCTTGAACTCTTGTCGGCGGATGTCCGGGATATTATGTTTCCCGGTCAATTAAAGGAAATTTTTTCCCAGGTGGCCAAGGCGCGCCAGGCTGGATTGGCCGCCCTGGAAAAAGCACGCGGGGAAACAGCGGCGCTGCGCCATCTCGCCAATGCGGCGAAGCTTTTGGATGATAATCCGTCGCTGATGCAACTGAGAATGGTTCAATCCCTGATGGACTCGAGCGGGCATACGATCGTGTTCAATTCCTCGAATATGCCCCAGATTGTGCCGGTGAATAAAAAGTAGAATATATTTACTCAAAATATTGGGTATCTTTTACCCATGGTGGAATTCAAGATGAATAAAAGAGCAGTCAAAGAGAATCAGCAAAGACAAAAATCTAACCATAAGGCACTGTTGGTTATAGACGTGCAGAAAGGCCTGTTTTCCAAATCTACACCTGTATATCACGCCGGAGTCCTGCTTGAAAATATAAAATCCCTGATATTGAAAGCTTATGAAGCCGGCGCACCGGTATTTTTCATTCGGCACTCTAACACCGGCTGGTTGAAAAAAGGTACGGATGGGTGGCAACTTCATGACGAGCTGGTGCCGGCGGATGTCGATTTTATTATCGACAAAAGCCACAGCAGCGCTTTTACGGGAACAAATCTGGCAGCGGAACTGCAATCCAGAGGTGTTTCCCATCTGGTGATCACAGGACTGGTCTCAAACGGCTGTGTAAAGGCGACCTGCCAGGACGCGTTGCAAAACAATTACGCCGTTACACTGGCTGCAGATGCCCACAGCACTTTTCATAAAGATGCGGCGGATATTATTGCAGAGTGGAATGTCAAATTTGCAGAATCGGGCATTGCGGTCAAACCGGCGGCGGATATTTCCCTGTTTTAATAGCGGAGAAACAACCGCCGATCTGACACTCTCAGGCATGTCGGCCGTCCATGTGATGGAAAAAGCCGTGGTCTCGGCGGTTAAAAACGCCTCACCGCTTTGCGGATTGAAATGTTATAGTGATTTTTTTCCCGCACCGGAAATTTTGAAACCTTTGCAAGTGATTCGGCTCATGAACGGCTCGAGTCGCGAATATTTTGTTCAATTCACCGGTTTTCCTCCATCAGCTTGTCGCACCGGTACCTCAGTTTTTTCAGAATATCCGCCGTTTTTTCAGATTTCACCAGATTATTTTCTTCACGGGGATCGATCTCCAGGTCGTACAGTTCTTCATAAACCGGCTCTTCATCGATGTATCGCAGATATTTGTACCGCTCCGTTCTGACACCCACGGAGCGCGGAATGATTCCGGCCTCTTCCTGTGACTGTTCCGGTATCAAAAAGAGATGTTCGTACAGAAAATCGGTCCGCCAGGAGGTCTCTTTTCCGCGCATCAACGGCACCAGGCTGCGGCCCTGGTATGCCACGGGCGGTGCAAATCCCGCCAGTTCCAGCAGCGTAGGGGCCACATCGATATTTAATATCATCTTTTCTTCCACATGTCTCCCGTGTCCCTCCGGCATCCGCGGATCGTAAATCACCAGTGGGATACGAATGGATTCCTCATAGCCGTACCATTTTCCGGCAAATCCTTTTTCCCCGAGAAAAAAACCGTTGTCCCCCAAAAGCACGATAATCGTGTTTTCCGCCATCCCCAGGCGGTCCAGTTCGGCCCGGATATCACCGATAACCCTGTCCACACCGCTGATGAGCCGGTAATACCCTTTGACCATTTTTTGATATAGATCGGGATTTGAAAAACGCAGTTGCCAGCGTTTTCGCGTGGTCAGGTGCTCCCCGCGTAAAAAATCCGCCTGGGCCGCGTAATGCGCCTCCGTCGCCGTTTCAGGCGGAGGAATAAAGACATCTTTATACATTCCGTCATAGGCCGGATCGGAAATAAACTGCCGTGGATCGCCGTCCTGTACGTGCGGCGCTTTAAAACTGACGGAAAGGCAAAAAGGCCGGTCTGCCGGCTGGGAACGTAAAAAATCCAGTACCTGATGACCGAACAACCGTGTACTGTGGATCGGATTGCCCTGTTCGTCCTGGGTTTCATATTTCGGTTGTCCCGGCACGCCGCGCCAAAAGTCGTATGCCGTTTCCGGCAGGTTTGCCCCCACACCGTATTTACCGATGGATCCGGTCCGGTAGCCGTGTTTTTTAAACTGCATGGGATAACTGAGGGCGAGTTGTTCTGAACGAAAATCCGTATTAAAATCGTTGATGCCGTGCCGGCGCAGGTATTGGCCTAGAAATATGCTGGCCCGGCTGGTCATACAAATCGATGTGGTAACAAAAGCCTTGTGAAACAGAACACCCTGTTGCGCCAGACGGTCCATATTCGGCGTTTGTATTTGAGGATTGCCGGTGCTTTTAAGCGTATCCCAGCGCTGGTCATCGGTGAGCAAAACCAGTATGTTCGGTTTTTGCGGCCCGCTGCAGACGGAAAACAGGGAAATGCCTGCCATTGCGCTGGCCCCGGCCTTCATCCTGCTCAAAAATTTACGTCTGGAACACCTCATGCCTGCCTCCAAAATTTTACCTGAAAAATTTATCGTTTTATTATAATTAATATTTGTTGTATTTGCAAGAATTAACCAAATGATTCAAAATTTTTGATATTGCGCCCGTCAGTCGGAAATCATTCGGCGTTTTCTCGCCTGATTTTAAGTGAAAAAATTTGCTATCCATAGTAGTACTTTTAAAAGTTAATATAATTTTAATTAGAATCTTAAACCACTGCCTCCGGCAGTGGTCCCATTAACCGGTTAAACCGTTCTATTAAACATTTGAAAGTATAGTATAACCGACTTTTTTGAAATGTGCTGAAAAAGAGGTGAAATTTACAAGCAAGTTAAAGACATAAAAAAAACTCGACGAATCCGGAAGATTCACAAATTTTACATATGAACGGCAAGTTTTTTCGGTTTATTGATCGATAGAAACAAAATTTTAGGGGATACCCTTTTTAAA
>JAFGEC010000656.1 GCA_016931775.1 Candidatus Zhuqueibacterota bacterium
ATCCTGTCAAAATCTAAATATTCTTTAAATAAATTACAAAGCCGATATCAAAGTAATTCATTTAGCAAAGGTCTGTAAGTCATTAAATTTCAACAGGTGTTTTATTTTAGGTTGACGCCTATACGCACAGCGGGGTCCGCACGCTACCCGACGATGCGCCGTTTTTAACTTTTGCCGACCGCAAGGACTATTCCGCCCGCTTCCCTGTACTGCGGGCAAAGGACCGGGAATTCGTAATGCACCACGCCGGCAAAGGAAAACCGAAGAAATGACATGGGCGCTTACGGCGGCGGGTCGCTGCCGGCCGACAATAGCCATAGAGGAAAACCGGTTTCAAACGTCGATAAAAAAAGACTGATTATTTTCCTGAAAAATTTTGTTTTTTTAAATTTTTTCTGTATTTTTCATCACAAAGCGGTTCTTTTTGGGAGCAAAATTAAAAATTCCGTCATTTCAAGTCTTCGTGATCTTTGTGTCCTTCGTGGTTTTTATCATCTATAAACAGTATTTCCATAAAACGCGGATCGACACTTGGTTGAATATTTTTTGAAATCGGGAGAATAACACAATGTATAGATTTCATTGGTTTTTTATCCGTGCCGATCCGTGGCATAATTCAAATAAATCTTGGATACAATTGGATTCCTCAATACAGAGTAAAAATAAACTCTCATTCATTCACCCGCACCTTTTCCCGCACCACGAGATCGTAAACCGTCGGGATCACCACCAGCGTGAGCAGTGTACCAACCAGCAGTCCGCCGATAACGGTGATAGCCATGGGCGTCCGCAGCTCGGCGCCTTCACCCAGTCCCAATGCCATGGGCAGCAGGCCCAGCACCGTGGTGATGGTCGTCATCAGGATGGGCCGCAGCCGGACCTGGCCGGCCTGCCGTATGGCATCCCGTTTACCCATTCCCTGTTGCCGCAGTTGATTGATATAATCCACCAGCACGATGGCATTGTTCACCACAATGCCGGCGAGCATGATCACTCCGATAAGAACCACCACACTGATCGGGGTTCCGGTAATCAACAACATAATAATCGCACCGGTGAGGGCGAAAGGAATGGTCACCATGATAATAAACGGCTGAATCAGGGATTCAAATTGTGACGCCATGACCAGATAAACCAGAAAAATAGCCAGCGCGATGGCCAGTTTCATGCTGTCGAACGACGTCACCATTTCCTTCTGCTGGCCGCCGACGCGCACGCGGAAATCGGCCGGCAGATCAAGACCGTCAATGGCATTCTGGATATCTTTGGATACGCTGCCCAGATCGCGGCCTTTCAGATTCGCGGTCACCAGGGCGACACGTTCCTGATCCACACGCCGGATTTCACTGGGTCCGCGTTCCAGTCTGATTTCCGCCACCGTCGACAGCGGTATGGGTATCGGACCGGTCGTGTTCACCACAAGATTCCGCAGGTCTTCGATCCCGTCGCGGTCCTGTTCCTGGGACCGTACGCGTATATCCACCTTGCGGTCCTGCCGGTTCAATTCGGTGGAAACTTCACCCAGCACCTTGTTGCGAATGATATTTCCGATGGTTGCAATGTCCAGTCCCAGATGAGCAACCCGGCGGCGGTTGAAAACAATCTGTGCTTCCGGATTGCCGCCCTCCGTACTGGCTTTGACGTCCCGCAGTCCCGGAATGACCCGCATCTGTTGTGCCAGAGAAAGACTCAACCGCTCCAATTCCTCCAGATTGTATCCGCGAACCTCAACTTCGATAGGCGTCCGGAAGCTGAATAACGTAGGACGCGAAATTTTAAATTCAAGACCCGGAATTTGTGAATATTTTTCACGAAGCTTCTCGATAATATCCTGTTCCGCTCGCCGGTCCTGTTGGTTTTCCAGCCGAATATGCAATTGTCCCAGGTTCTCGCGCATTTCGGTCGCACTGAATCCCATTTGCGCGGCGGTTCCGGAAACGGCGTACACGCTGGCGGTTCCGGGAATATTTTTGCCAACAGATGCCATATCTGCAATCACCTTTTCGGTCGCCTCCAGCGGTGTGCCGATGGGCAGCAAAACATCGACAAAGAACTCTCCCTGACTCAGTTCCGGAATGAGCTCGGTGCCCATCAACATGGCACCGAATAGAGAAACGACAAAGACCAGAAAAGTAAAAAACAGCAATTTTGCCCGGTGTTGCAAAGCACGGCTTATAAGTTTGGGGTAAAAATCCGTCATTCCCTGCAATGAGCGATCAAAAACCGAATAAATAGGTCCAAGTATCCGGCCGAAGACGGTACCAATAGCGGTAATAAGTCGCTGGATCCAATGGAAAATAACAGCCGGCGTTCGAACCAGGAGCGTGAATTTCAGATTATTTTTTGATTTTTTATTTTGTTCCGGTGAGGGATCCGGTTTTTGGTTGTAGCGTTCCGGAAATTGCCGGGATGAAAGCATGGGTATCAAAGTGAGGGCCACGATCAACGAGGCCAAAAGCGAAAAAGTGACCGTAAGCGCCTGATCGTTAAACAGCTGTCCGGCAATACCCTCGACAAAAATAATGGGCACAAAAACACAAATGGTGGTTAGGGTCGACGCGATCACGGCCTTGCCGACTTCGGATGTTCCCTTTTCCGCAGCCGCGATTTTTGTTTCACCCTGGCTGCGGTAGCGGTTGACAGATTCCAGCACAACGATGGAATTATCCACCAGCATACCGACCCCCAGCGCCAGCCCCCCCAGCGACATGATGTTCAGCGTGACATGGGAAAGATACATAAAGAAAAAAGTCACGATAATAGATATGGGAATGGTAAAACCGATAATCACCGTGCTGCCCATATTGCGTAAAAAAAGATAGAGAACCAGGATGGCCAGAATACCACCCCAGATGGCCGTATTCAGGACATCATCCACGGAATTCTGAATAAACAGCGACTGGTCGTTCACCACGGTCATATTTAAGGGCACGTTAAACTGTTCAAATTCCTGCATGATTCTTTGCAGCCGTTTTTTTACCGTTTGCGCCACGGTAACCGTATTTTTATCCGCTTCCTTATAAATAGCTATCTCGACGGATTCCTCACCATTCAAATGGGTAATGATAACACGGTCCTTATGTCCCTTGCGGATTTCCGCCACGTCTTTAAGGAGAACAGGGGCATCGTTGCGCACAGCGACGACAATATCCGGCATTTCATCGACGGCTTTAAATTCATTCAGGGTACGCACCAGGAATTCGGAATCTTCCTCTTTGAGCGTACCGCCGGTCAGGTTGACATTTTCCTCCGCCAGGCGCTGTGTGACCAGTGTGATGGGGATGCCGAGACTGGCAAGCCGGTCTTCATTAACATTGATCTGTATTTCCTCTTCCAATCCACCCGTTACCTGAACGGAGGCCACACCATCCAGCGATTCCAGTTCCTGCTTGATGCGTTCTTCGGCAAACAAACGCAGCGCGATCAAGCTTTCCTGTCCTGCCAGACCGATCCGCATAATCGGATCCAGAGACGGATCAAACCGCAGGAGTATGGGCGGCTCGGCTCCCACAGGGAGGACGACCATATCGAGTTTTTCCCGGACCTCCAGCGATGCGAAATCCATGTCCGTTTTCCAGTCAAATTCCAAAATAACATCGGAATTTCCCGGCCGTGAAACGGAACTGGTCCGGACCACACCCGAGATCACGCCCACAGCTTCTTCAATGGGTTTGGAGATGAGATTTTCCACCTCACCGGGAGCGGTACCCGGATATTCGGTACGCACGGTAAGTGTGGGATATGATATATCCGGTAACAGATTTATCGGCAACCTGTCAAAAGCGACAAAACCAAAAACGACCGCCGCGACCATAAACATGGTTATGGTCACCGGCCGGTGTGTTGAGAACTCGACGATTTTCATACAACAACTTCCTGTTCGACTTTTTCCGCATTCATTGCGCGTGTAAAAGATACAATTTTCATAAACCAGGCAGCCACATCATCCAGTATAACGTAAACGATAGGCATTAAAAACAGTGTAAGCGGTGTGCTGGTCAACAGGCCGCCCACAAGGGCCAATCCCACCGGTGCATACATGGCAGTCCGCCCCTCCTGCGGCCCGAAAAATGCAGGAAACATGGCGGGAAGAGCCAACGGCAACAATCCGATCACCGTCGTCAGAGTGGTCATCAGAATCGGCCGCAACCGGTTTCGTCCGCCCAGCCGGATCGCTTCGGTGCGTGTCTTTCCACTGCGACGCAGCTTGTTAATGGCATCGATCAATATGATGCCATTGTTCACCACCAACCCGCACACCACAATGATACCCAGATACGCCATGTTGTTCAGATTTGTATTGGTGGCCCAGAACATGAGCAATACGCCGATAAAGGCAAAAGGCACTGTCAGCAGAATCGTAAAGGGATGCACAAACGATTCGAACAACGACGCCATGACAATATAAACCAGGATCAATGCAAGAATAATGGCAAAATTGGATTCGCTTTCCATCTGCTGCATTAAAAGCCAGTTCCGGCCCAGGCCCCAGCTATACCCCGGCGGCAATTTAATGGTTGCCATTCGGGCGCTGATTTCTTCGCTGACCTTCTGTAGTCCGCCGCTTTCTGTATTCGCAAAAACCGACAGAGTGGTTTGCCTGTCCTGCCGCTCAATGGCTTCGATACCTCTTTGCGGTGTAAATGAAGCCACCGATCCGAGCTGGACCATTTCATTGTCGCTGCTGCGTATAGCCATGTTTTCCAGTTGCTGCCGGTTCAAACGATCTTCTTCGGCGAGCTGCATTAAAATATTCAGTTCTTTATCCTGGGTTTTAAACCGGGAATTGGAACGGCTGCTCAAAGCCGATGAAACCGACCGGGCGACCTGCCGGGCGGAAAGATTGTAACGTTGAGCCCGGACCCGGTCTACACTGATGCGCATCTCTTCGTCACCGCGTTCCATCGACGTATCGATATCCTTTATGCCCGGGATATCCTTGAGTAGATTTTTCACTTCCTCGGCATAAACGGCCAGAATGGCGGAATTTTTTCCATGCAATTGAACTTCAATACCCATGTCGTTTCCACCACGCCCGCGCATCCGTCCGACTCTGTATTCAACACCGGGATAAGGCGGCAGGACGGCACGCACATCGTTGTACAACTCTGTTGTGCTTTTTTGTCCCTCTTCCTCGGAAATAAAATAGACCGTCAGCTCCGCATGAAAGTGACCGGGATGTTTGCGATACTGGCTTGATATCTGGGAAATTTCAAGGCTCTGTCTTTTAGATAAAAGAATGGTCTCAAGCGTATCATACAATGCTTCGATCTTCTGAACCGTATATCCACGAGGAAGTTCGAGATTTATATCCATTCGACGTTCAGGCGTTCGTGGAACCCAATCCCGGTCGATATTGTTGTATAGACTCCATGCGCCCCAACCGATCAGCAGACATGCCACCAGAGCGGGAAACCTGTACCGGATAAGCCGGCTGATGCCGCGTCCGTAGGATTCGCCCATGCGCACCAGAAACCGTGAGGTGGGCTTTTCCTTCCCGGTGAAGATTCGTGAAGAAGCCAGCGGTATCATGGTTAAACTGATGAGGAGACTGGCGACCGTCGCAGTGACAATAGCGATACCAAAATCCCTCGACCACCTGCCCATGTCCGAATCGGCCATAAACACCAGTGGAACAAAAACAATAATCGTGGTCAATGTGGCTGAGGTCACGGCAACGGAAACCTCCCGCGCGCCTACAATGGCTGCCTGGAAAGCGGGCAATCCTTCTTCCTGCTTGTGCCGGAAAATATTCTCCAAAACCACAACGGCCGGATCGACAAGCATGCCCACGGCGAACATCAAACCGGAAAGCGAGACGATATTGAGCGTGATATTCGTGTTAAAAGGCGCCAAGCGTAATATGTACATGAGGAAAAAAGTGGTTATAATTGATATCGGTATCGCCATGGCAATGATGATGGTGCTGCGAAATTTGCGCAAAAAGATATACAATACGACGGTCGCCAAAACAGCACCGAAAATTCCGGCCATGGCCAGATTTCTCAAACTATTCAGTATCTCCTCGGACTGGTCACGCACGATCAGCACATTGAGGTCCTTATGATTCGGCTCACCGCGCAGCGATTCGATGTATTTTTTCACTTCCGTTGCCACGTCCACAACATTCGCCGTGGAAGATTTATATATACGAAGCACAATGGCCTCGTTGCTGTTGAGGCGTTCAAAATTCATTTTTTCAGGATAACCGAATTTTACATCCGCAACATCACCGAGAACAAGATGCGTGCCCTGTATAGGCACCTGGGCGATTTCATCGAGATTTCGAAACTCGCCCATGGTCCGCACGGTATATTTATGGTCTGCATTAATCACCCAGCCGCCGGAAATATTGACATTGTTGGTACGCAGACTGGAACTCAGATCATAAACATCAATATGATGCGCGCGCAGACGTTCCAGATCAAGATTGATCAAAACCTGCCGTTCATCCAATCCGCCGATATCCACATTGGCAACGCCGTCAATACGTTGAATTCTGGGTACGATGACTTTGTTGGTGAGTTCGTAAAGCTCATCTTTGGGACCATCCCAGGCCAGACTGAACTGGATAATGGGAAAAGAAGTGGATTGCCATTTTCGTATTCGGATACGCTCCACATCGTCGGGTAAAAGCGGCCTTACACGGTCGATTCGGTCCCGAACAGCCACCGACACAAGTCCCATGTTGACACCGTCGGTGAATTCAAGTCCGATAGATGCTTCATTCGCGGAAGATGTGGAATTGATGGTCTCCAGATGCGACAGGGTACTCATAATCTCTTCGATGGGCCGTGTGATGAGCCGCTCGACCTCTTCCGGTGATGAGGAAGCATACGGTACGGAAATATGTATATGATCCGATGTAAAATCAGGCATAAAGGCCAATGGAAGCCGCTGTAATGCCAATAGTCCCAGAACGATAATACTCAATAAAACCATAAGCATTGTGATGGGCTTGTGAACGGAAAAATCGGAAATATTCATAATTAAAATCCTTAGGATTCTTTGTCTGTTGCAGTTTCAGGCACTTTAACGGATTCGCGGGCGGTAATTCTGATCGGCAGGCCCTCGCGTAAGCCCTCCTGGCCCACGGTTACAACCAAATCTCCTTCCTTCAGTCCGTCGATAACTTCAACAAACTCACCGGAAGTAAATCCCAGCGTCAGATTGGTTTTGTTGGCCCGGCCGTCATTGTACATATAAACCTGGTCCAGATCGGTTTCCAAAATCAGTGCTTTTTTAGGCATAATGAGAGTATTTGAATGGGTATCGGTAATAATAAAAACCGAGGCAAACATGCCGGGCTTGAGGCTGCCCTTGCTTTCGGGTATATCGATGGTCACCTTGGCTGTACCGCTGGATGGATCGACAATCGGACTGATCATTTTGACGACGCCGAAAAATTCCTGCCCGGGTTGTGCCTCGATCGTCAGTTTCGCCGCTTGCCCGACAAAAATCCGCCCCATGTCTTTTTCAGGGACATATATC
>JAFGEC010000657.1 GCA_016931775.1 Candidatus Zhuqueibacterota bacterium
CATCCTTACAAATATTAAAATCATATAAATTTGGCAAATGGAGGTGCGTCGCACCTATCCTGTGCCACCCGTAACTGAGGTTTTACAAACCTAACATGATTTTTGTTGTTTTTTAAAATTTTCATATCCCGCAAATATTCTTTCTCTCGGCGTTTCTTGGCGCCTTCTGCGGTTAATTAAAAGTGTTCATTTATCGGAATATCCTTTTATCGAGTCGTTACTCTATGATTCTTCAAAATTTCAAACAACCGCCGCATTTTCCCTTCGTCCTTTACGCCCGGCGAACGTTCCAAACCGGAGCTCAGATCGATTCCGAAAGGATTGTACGGTAATATCTGATTTATATTATCGGGATTCAGGCCGCCGGCCAGGATAATGCGGGAAAAATCGGAAACCTCCCGCAGCAGCACGTTCTCAATACGTTGTCCGGTACCGCCGCGCCTGCCCTTGACATAAGCGTCCAGAACGATGCGCCAGACGCCCTGATAGCCGTATAATCCATCCAGAGTACTGCGGTCTTTAAAATTGAAAGCTTTAATTACCGGTCCCTTTAGATCCTGGCAAAACTGCGGGGACTCTTCACCATGGAGCTGAATGATATCCAGTGCGCACCGGTCGCGAATTTCTTTAATTTCTTCCAAAGGCGCATTGACAAATACGCCGACCTTGGTGATATCTTTCAGTCTGCTGCTTAATTGAGCCGCTTTTTTCCAGCTCATCCTTCTGGGACTGGGCGCAAAGACAAACCCCACCGCATCGGCGCCGAGTTCATGAGCCAGCAGGGCGTCTTGCAGGCGTGTAATACCACATATTTTTACCCACATGACTCACCCCGCAGTTGGGCTATTTTACCGGCTTTATTTTTTCCCCGCATCAGAAACTCTCCGATGAGAAAAGCCTCATACCCGGCCTGCCCCAAACGTACAATATCCTGCCGGGTTTTAATACCGCTTTCACTGACCCGGATAACTGAATCTGGGAAAAAAGGTGCAAGCTCGATACTCGTCGAAAGGTCCGTTTGAAAGGTTTTCAGGTCTCGATTGTTGACACCGATGACAGTCGCCGGCGTATCACGGACCATCTCCAGTTCCTCCCGGTTATGTACTTCCACCAGTGCTTCCATTCCCAGTTTACGTCCCAGGATCAAAAAATCCGATAATTGTTGCCGCGACAGGGCGGCGGCGATAAGTAAAAACGCGCTTGCTCCGCATACAGCTGCCTGGTAGACCTGATAGCTGTCGATGATAAAGTCCTTGCGCAGTAGCGGACAGTTTACATTCCGGGCTATGTTTTTCAGATTATCCAGCGATCCCTGAAAGTATTTGCCCTCCGTCAACACGGATATAGCGGCCGCACCGGCTGAAAAATATTCCGTGGCAATGCCGACCGGATCAAAATTTTCCACGATCACACCCCTGCTGGGAGATGCTTTCTTCACTTCGGCGATGATTGCCGGCGGATCGGACCTCAGAGCGCGGCTAAAATTTTGAGCCTGGACCGGTAACTCCTGCACCTGCCGTTCCAGTTGAGCGAGTGGTACCAGTGACTTGGCTTCCGCCACAACACGGCGGGTATAACCGATAATTTCCTGCAAAATATTGCCGTTATCCATACCGCTCAACCGTTCAAATTTCGACAAAAATCCACCAACTGGCCCAGTTTTTTTGCCGAATTTCCCGATAAAATCGTATCCGTGGCGATGGCGACACCTTTTGCCAGCGTACCGGCTTTTCCGCCGATATAAATCGCCGCCCCGGCATTGAGACGCGTGATATCGAATGCGGCACCCGGCTCACCGGCAAATATCCGCCAGATGATATCCGCATTTTCCGCTGCGTTGCCGCCGACAACGGATTCGGAACTGGTGTTGATGCCGAACTCGTCAGGTGTAATTTCGTAAAAAGTCACCTGGTCGTCCCGTAATTCGTATACTGATGTAGGCGCTGCGAGGGATATTTCGTCGAGACCGTCTTTGCTGTGAACGGCAACCACATGGTGGCTGCCGGTCTGCTGAAGAACGCGCACCATCTTTTCCGCCGTTTCGGTATTGAATGCTCCTAAAAATTGCCGCTTCACCAGCGCCGGATTGGACATAGGGCCAAGAATATTAAAAACCGTACGAATTCCCATTTCACGCCGGGGGATTACGGCATGTTTCATGGAGGCATGATAAACAGGAGCAAATAAAAAGACGATCCCTACGCTGTCCAGACAATTTTGGGCCTGGTCGTGCGTTATATCGATTTTTACACCTATCTCCTGCAACACATCGGCGCTGCCGCATTGACTGGATACGGAACGGTTGCCGTGTTTTGCCACCGGCACACCGGCGGCTGCAGCGGTGATGGCTGCAGCAGTGGAAATATTAAATGTGCCGGCACTGTCTCCTCCGGTACCACAGGTATCTATGGTGTTCTCAGATGCATTGATTTTTACTGCTTTGTCGCGCATGACACGTACAAAACCTGAAATTTCGTCAATGGTTTCCCCCTTTATTTTTAGTGCCATAAGAAGTCCCGCGATCTGTACCGGTGTCCACTCGCCGTTCATCACTGCGGTCATAACGGAATGAGCCTCCTGTTCACTCAAATTTTGTCCTGCGGCTACTTTTTCCAGCGTTTGTTTGACCATCTTGTCCTCCTATACATTCATAAAATTTTTAATAATATTCATGCCCTCCCTCGTCAATATGGACTCGGGGTGAAATTGCAGGCCTTCCAATGGATACTTTTTATGCCGAACGCCCATAACCAGGTCGTCTTTTGTCGACGCAGTGATTTCGAGACAGTCGGGTAGAGTATCGCGTTCGGCAATTAAAGAATGATAACGGCCTGCAGGAAAAGGATTTTGAACGCCCTTGAACAGATTTTTACCGTCGTGATAGATGTCGCTGGGCTTACCGTGCACCAGCTCCGGCGCCGGCCCGATTGTGCCGCCCATGGCTTCTACGATACATTGGTGTCCCAGACAAACTCCCAGGATGGGAACTTTACGAAAAAAGTACTGGATGATCTTTAACGATACACCCGCTTCCTGAGGGTACCCGGGTCCGGGCGATATAACGATCCGTTCAGGAAGCAGTTGTTCAATTTCGGTGCACGTGATTTCGTCGTTACGCCGGACGATAATGTCGTTTTGCAGTGTGCCCATATACTGCACCAGATTATAGGTAAAAGAGTCGTAATTATCTATAACGAGAATCATATCAATCCCCTTTCCGCATATTCCAGCGCACGTTTGAGACCGCGGGCCTTGTTCAAGGTTTCCTCATATTCATTAGCAGGAACGGAATCGGCTACAATACCGGCCCCGGCCTGCAGATACGCTGTTCCGTTCTGGATATAAATCGTGCGGATAGCGATACATACATCCATGTTGCCGTCAAAACCGAAATATCCGACGGCACCGGCATATATGCCACGGCGGGTCGGTTCCAATTCATCGATGATTTCCATGGAGCGTACTTTGGGTGCGCCGGAAACGGTGCCGGCAGGAAATGACGCCCGAAATACGTCCACGGCGTTTTGTCCGTTCTTTAACTGACCACTTACAGTGGATACGATATGGATGACATGTGAATATTTTTCAATAATCATGAATTCATCCACATTTACAGTACCGTACTTTGAAACGCGGCCGATATCGTTTCTGCCCAAATCCACCAGCATTGTATGCTCGGCTTTTTCCTTGGGATCGGATAACAGGTCTTTAATCAGGTTGTTGTCCTCATTGTCATCAAGCCCCCGTTTTCTGGTACCGGCAATCGGTTTAACAATGATCCGGTTGTTCTGCAGTTTAACCAGGGTTTCAGGTGAGGAACCGAGCAGAGTGACTTTGTCCATTTCCATGTAAAACATGTACGGCGACGGATTGACAACCCGCAGCGCACGGTAAATATCGAAAGGTTTTGCATCGGTGCGTGTGCTCAAGCGTTGTGACAGGACAACCTGAAAAATATCGCCGCGTTTAATATGTGCTTTGGCTTTTTCCACCATTTGTTCGAACCGGTCGCGGTCGATATTGCTTTCAAAACCGGATTGAACCTGTTCCACCGGTTTTGTACCGTTCGACAGTTTTGCTTCGTGGAGTATTTTTATTCTGGATTTAACAGCCGCAACAGCCGCTTCATAATCCTTTTTGACATCGCCCGAGGGAACGGAAAAATGCAAAAAGCGAATAATGTTGAGAAGATTGTCGAAAACAACCATGCGTTGGGGAATAAACATGTGGATATCATCCTGCTGTACATCATCAACCGTAGTCTCCGGCATTTTTTCGATATAACGGACGGCATCATATCCTAAATATCCGAAAAATCCGCCCGTGTGCCCCGGTTCTTTTTCCTCAGAAGGAAATTGATACTCGGACAGTATCTGCCGAAGAACATTCAGTGGATTTTCAGTAAAACTTTGCATTTTGCCGTTTAGACAATCAACAAGCTCGGAATGCCCTGCTTTACTGCGAAAAACCGCAACAGGTCGGTCACCGAGCATGGAAAACCGGCCGCGCTGGGCACCGCCTTCCACGCTTTCCAGCAAAAACCGGTATGGGCCTTCCATGGTCTTTAAGAACGTCGATACCGGTGTGTCCATGTCACCAAGAATTTCAGCACTGACGGGCACGAGCCGGCGCAGGGAATAATGCTTTTTAAATTCGTTAAAATCTGTTATTTTCATTTTTTTCTCCAAGTAAAAAAAAAGCGCTGTGACCTTTATATTTCACAGCGCTTAAAAAAAACGCCGTGAATGCTGTGCATCCACGGCGCGGTATTTTAAAATTTTATTTTCTGGTTATTCCGCTGGTGGCGCACTGTCGATCAGCCACCACCACCAGTTGGAATTTGTATTTGAAAACGTAATGTTCAATTAAAACTCCTTTTAAATTGAATTCTAAAGATATAAATTTTTGGTTAAATGTCAAGAAAAATTTACGCCAGGGTGTAATATCTCAGTTATGGGTGGAAGGTGCGACGCACCGGCTCTCGACATCCTTACAAATATTAAAATCACATAAATTGGGCAAAAGGAGGTGCGTCGCACCTGGCCTGTGCCACCCGAAACTGAGGTTTTACGCCAGGGTATCCCCCAAAATTTTATTTATATTGAAAAACATACCGATACAATCAAATAGGCTTCCGTACTTTATGTATTTCTTTTTGAC
>JAFGEC010000658.1 GCA_016931775.1 Candidatus Zhuqueibacterota bacterium
GTCAAAAAGAAATACATAAAGTACAGAAGCCTATTTGATTGTATCGGTATGTTTTTCAATATAAATAAAATTTTGGGGGATACCCTGTATAAAAAAATACTTGCTTTACTTTATGGCAAACAGTATATTACAATTAAACTTCAATTATTGTGCGGTGAGCTCTGGTTAAGTGAAATATGCTTTTATTTCTGATATACACGGAAATTTGGAGGCCCTGAATCAAGCCCTGCGGCTTATTGATGTATTGGCATGTGATAAGATAATATGTCTGGGTGATATTGTGGGATATGGGCCCTTCCCCAATGAGTGTATAGAAAAGACGCGCCAAAGCGTTGATCAAATTGTTATCGGCAACCATGATTCGGCAGCTATTATGAAAACAGCAACGACATATTTTAACGAGTACGCAAAAGAGGCCATTGATTGGACTCGTAAAGAGCTTTCGGCAGAGTGTGAAGCCTACCTCGAATCGTTAGATCTTGAATATTTAGAAAACCAATTTCGAGCCCTCCATGCCACTCCCAACGATCCTGAGAAATGGAACTATATACTCACTTTTCCTGATGCATATAAGAATTTCGGTTGTTTTTCGGAAAAAATTTGCTTTATCGGGCATTCCCACGTTCCTGCCGTTTTTAAATATGGTTCGAATCCGTCAAGAGTTCTCGTTGAAAACGGACCGGATGTTCAACTGTCAGATGATTATCGTTATATCATCAATGTCGGGAGTGTGGGACAGCCCCGAGATGGCGATCCCAGGGCGTCGATTGGTGTTTATGACGATAAATACGAGTCGTTTCAATTGTTCCGGGTTGAATATGACGTTGCAGCAACCCAATCCGCCATGCATAAAAAAGGATTGCCCGACTTTTTAATTCAGCGATTAGAGTTTGGAAAATAGTTTTAAATGAGGAGTGAAAAATGAAATTGGGCCATACCAGTAACGGCAAAAGATTGGTATTCTCCGAAACCACATTTCAAAAGATTTTTCAGATACTGACGGACATGATTAAACAGTCACGCGCACATTTGTGCATTTTTGCAGATATGAACGGATATCCGATCAGTTACAGTGGAACCTTGCAGGATGTGGACGTTTCTTCATTGACGGCACTAGCCGCAGGAACGTTTTCGGCGACATCGGCAATGGCCAATATTGTGGCAAAGGAGGAACGGTTCAAGTATATATACCAGGAAGGGGAAAGCCGCAATATATACATGTCGACCGTCGAGGAGGAATACGTCCTGATCGTTGTGTTTGACCGCTCTGTTACGCTGGGAATGATTCGCGTCATGACGCACTATACAATCGAGAAATTGACCGGCCTGATCGAGCAACTAAAAAAGCAAAACGAACAGTTGACACAATTTTTGGATGTGGAGTTTAAAGCCTTATTGAGCAAGGAAGTCGATATCGCGTTTGGGCTCAAATAATAAATTTTATGTATATTGACCGGTTAAATCAGGAGATTATTTTTAAAATAGTTTATTACGGGCCGGGTTTGGGAGGAAAAACCACCAATCTTGAGTATATTCATTCCAACTTGAATCCATCATTGGTCGGGGATTTAATTTCACTCGAGAGTCGTGAGGAGCGGACGCTCTATTTTGATTTTTTGCCGATAGAGTTCAACAGGATTAAAGGTAAAAAGCCGCGTTTCCATTTGTACACAATTCCCGGACAGGTGCATTATTCTTTAACCCGTAAATTTGTTTTAAATGGTTGCGACGGCGTTGTTTTTGTCGCTGATTCCCAAACAGCCCGTATGGATGATAATCTGGAAATGCTCATGGATCTGGAAAAAAAACTCATTGCGGTTAAAAAGTCACTCTCCAGTATGCCATGGGTGTTGCAATACAATAAACGGGATCTGACGGATGTCGCCAGTATTGATCGTTTGCAGGAGAAATTGAATTTTTTACACGTCCCTTATTTTAACGCTATTGCCATCAGCGGTGAGGGTGTCTTTCAAACGTTATCATCCATCATAAAACTGGTACTGGCCACCATTCAAGGATAAGATTGTCTCCGGATGTGAATACCGAACGTGCCGAGGAGTTTTTATGAAAAAAAAAATAAAATCCGTTCCTGAAAAAGTAAAATCCGACAAGCCGAAACGGCGACCCGTACAAAAGGATATCAAAGCATTGTTAAAGGATTATGTTACCACCGGCCATTTTAAAGCAATATATTTATTCAGCGACGATGGATTACTTTTAGTCAAACACGTCGGTAAAAGAAGTTTTGACGAACTTGTCGCTACAGAGATATCGGTGCGCATTTTGGAAATACGGCAGACGCTTGAGAACATGCCGGCACTATCCGGAATTTTTGAAGTTATGCTGGAAAGGCAAAACGGCGAAAAACTGGTATTCCGGTTCGTAAATATATTTTCTCGATTGATGATTTTAACCGTTCTGGTGCCCGTTCGAAAATCTTACCGGGGTGTGCTTAATAAATTACAAAGCGACATTGAAAAATCTTCAATTATATAGCGGATTACCTTAATGCCGGACACTCTACAGAAACCCCCTCTTCGTGCGACAATTTCATGGATATTATATGATTTTGCCAATACAGCCTACTCTATGAATATTGTAACACTGTATTTTGCCACATGGATTACGATGGATCTCGGGCAAAACGATTCCCTTTTCACCTTGTTAAATTCCCTGTCCATGATACCCGTGGCATTAACCATGCCTGTGCTGGGCGACTGGTCGGATTATAAAGGGAAGAAACTTTTATCACTTTTTGTACTCACTTTAGTTTGTATTTTGGGTGTTTTATCCCTTGGATTGATCGGATTTCTGGATTCTTTGGATAAATTGATCCCTCTGATTTGTGTGGTATTTATTATTTCGAATTATAGTTATCAGGGAGGATTGGTCTTTTATAATGCTTTAATGCCTTCGGTGAGTACGACACGGACCATCGGCCGTGTTTCCGGATATGGTACGGCATTGGGTTATTTCGGTGCCGTTGCCGGTTTGATTGTCGCCCGGCTGTTTGTTGAAGGTCATTTTTTCGGCGTTTCAGTTCCATACATAAATGCCGGAGGATCAAAAGCGGCGTTTTTGCCGACGGCTATATTGTTTCTTGTCTTTGCCATACCGATTTTTATTTTTGTGAAAGAACCAGCCTTACGGGCTACGGAAGACTCGTTTTGGCGAATCAAAGAATCTTATGGGAAAGTCACGCGTACGCTATTCGATACAAAAAAGTATCCCGGATTGTTACGATTCCTGTTCGGCCGCCTGTTATATGAAGATAGTATGCAAACCGTTATTATGATTATGGGATTGTATTTACAAAAGGTGGTTGGTTTTACGCTGGGAGAAACGCAGATTTTTTTAATGCTGGTCATTCCCTTCGCTATTATCGGCTCTGCATTATGCGGTATTTTGACCGACCATTATGGACCGCACAAAATGCTCATTGGTGTTATTATTATTTGGATATGTACTCTCGTCGGTGTATTGTTATCCTCCGGCAAGGATATCTTTTGGCTGTGGGGAGGTATTGTCGGTGCGCTGCTTGGATCGACTCAAACTGCGGCCAGGCCGCTGCTCATTTCACTCGTACCGCAGCATAAATTGGGAGAATTTTTCGGACTTTACTCCTTGTCGGGCAAGGTGGCTGCCGTGATCGGACCATTGGTCTGGAGTATCGTTATTTTTGGTTTTTCCGGTTTTGGTGTCGTTGTAAAATACAAAGCGGCTGTCATTTCCTTGACGTTGATAATGGCGGCTAGTCTGTTTGTCCTAATCAAAGTTCCCGACTTGCATAAAAAGATCAAATCGGGCCAGGTTTTATATTAAAAGGTTCATTTAATATTAAAATAAATTGCATTTCTGAGAAAAATATTTTAGATTTAATTTTCAGCAAGTTAGCGCTTTTTTTATACGCATATATCGTCAAATTTTATATATATATATTACAAAATAGTGTTTTTTATATTTTATAGGACGTGGAATGGCGCGAATGAAGAAGTGTTTTCAAGGATACTGTATTTTATTGTTTTTTATGGTTTTACCGGAATTTAATGTGTCGGCTCAGGAGGACGGTGACCAGCGCAGCCAGTATCTTGTGGGCGAGCAACAGAAACTGGAAATGGTGGTTCATATTTGGGGAGAGGTGATGAAACCCGGTGAGTACCGGGTGCCCTATGATACCAATGTCCTCGAGCTGATATCCAAGGCCGGTGGTCCGACAGAATATGCCAATCTTTCGAAAGTCCGATTAACGAGAGAAGCTGAAGCAATGAACGTGACACAAAACGTCCTTAAATCGCTGGTTTCTGATGCGCGGGCCGGAAAGATCACCGAAGAAAAACTTGATGAATCTCTTAAGGAGCATTACGCAAGCCGGCTCCATATGTATAATGTGACTAAATATTTAAAGGATGAAAAGGGATTTAATCCCCCGATTGAGTTAAAGCCCGGAGATGTGGTTACAGTGGGCCATAATAAATGGTATTATTGGCGCGAAGTCGTCAGGATTTCCCATGAAGTCGCCGTCATTGCGAGTGTCTATGTTTGGTATCTGAGAGCAGAAAAATGGTAAAGGAGAAAAGATTTGTCTGATAATAGAGCGTTGCCTGCGAGTGAACCTGAGCAGTCCACATTGACCCAGTTTATCAATATTATCTTTCATCGGATTTGGTACATACTGGCTTGTCTCGGTGCGGTTCTCATTCCGGTATTATATTACAACCAGACAGCGACAACGATTTATGAAGCGTCCACAACAATCATATATGAGGATACCCATAGTGCTATGGGTAGTGGGGCGCAATATGATTTTTACTCAAACGAGTCAATTATCAATCAGATACAGGAAATTCAAAGCCGGGCCGTTGCGCTGGAGGTTATTCAGCAGGTGCCTCAAAATGTTTTAAAAAGGATACAGTTACCTGAAGATATAGATGAGAACTTTGACAAAACCAAGTTTTATGCGGCCGTCATTAAAAGTAATATTAAAGCCGCACCGGTAGCCGAATCAGACGTCATTGAAATAAATGTTGAAGCGCCGGATGCGTACAGTGCTATGACGATAGCGAATACATTGACCGATGTGCTATCCAACCGGAATCTCCGTTTACACAGGGAAGAAGTTAGTGGAGTCAGAGCGCTCATTGAGGAGCAGCGCCAGCAGTACAAGGAACGACTGGAAACAGCCGAAAATTCTTTAAGGCAGTTTAAGGTTAAAAACCGTGTGACATATCTGGGGGCACAGGTTGAGGAAGATATTCAACGTAGCTCACAAATTCAAAAGTCATACCAGGAAGCCAAAACGAAACGCCAAAAAACGGAAAGAAATCTGAGTGCCGTGCAACAAAAAATCAGTTCAGGACAGGAAAATCTGGTGCCGTCGATCTCCGATGTGTCCACAACCCGGGCACGCCAATTGAAGGAGCGTTTGGCGGACATAAATGACACCTATTTTAGATTAAAGTTGGACGGCGTGCCGTTGGATAACCCTCAGATGATCCAAATGAAGAGGGATATTGACAGTATACAAACCAGCTTGAAGGAAGAGGCCAAAAATATCGCCGAGTCACAGAATTTGATCGATCCTGTTTCACAGATTTCAAAATTGTACGAGAATAAAATTACACTGGAGCTGGAACTGGAATCGTTAAAAGCCGAGGAAACGTCGCTTTTAAATGCTCTGGCTGATTATGACCGCCAGTTTTCTTTACTGCCCAAAAAGCAACAGGAATTGGCAAAATTAGAACGGGAACGTGACCTGGCAGACGAAATGTATCTCATGTTGTCGCAGCGCTGGGAAGAGGCTCGTATCAATGAGGCGGAAAAAATCGGCAATATGCGTATTATCGACCGGGCGGAATTACCCAAACATCCGGTATGGCCGCGTAAACGGCTGAACCTGCTCATCGGTGTGATATTTGGTTTAACCATTGGATTCGGTCTGGCTTTTTTCCTGGAGTCTTTGGATACATCCATAAAAACGCCGGAAGAGGTGGAGCGCAAAACAAATCTTGCTATTATTGGTTCGATCCCAAGAATTCGTGTCGGAGAAAAGGCAAAAAATCCGGATGCCTCAAAAGGTTACCAAACGCCATCGGAGATACTCATCACCCACTCGATGCCGGCATCTCCGGCCTCTGAAGCCTATCGAACGCTGAGAACAAATCTTCAGTTTTCCGATATGGAAAATTTTCGTACTTTTATGCTGACAAGTTCCGGGCCGCGAGAGGGCAAGTCGACAACTATTGCCAATTTAGCGATCACAACGGCGCAGATGGGATTAAAAACGTTGATTATCGACGCAGACTTGCGTCGTCCGACAATACACAAGCTGTTTTCTTTACACCGTGATCCGGGATTGGCGGATATTCTGGTTCATTTTTGTCAAAATGAAAACAACAAAAACCACAAAAAATCTTCATTGACAAATGATGATGAGCTGGACGCAGAAAATGATGAATCTCGCGGTCAGGGTAAAATGCGGTTGAAGCAGGCATCCGTAAGGGCGCGACGAACCGTACAGCAGATCGCTTCCCTCGACCTGGCAATTACCGCTGCCGTTCAGGCAACAAAAGTCGATCATCTGGATATTTTAACCTGTGGATCACTGCCGCTTAATCCTTCTGAAATGTTGGCAAGTGAACCCATGCGCGATTTGTTGTCGCTTGTCAAAGAAAAGTACGAGCTCATCGTCATCGATGCGCCGCCGATCATCGCGGTGACCGATGCTGCGGTTTTGGCGCCATATGTGGATGGCGTAGCCCTTGTGATCGAGTCGGGCCGGAATGATAAGGAAATTGTCCTGAAAGCAAAAAGCCTGCTGGAAAGAGTTGGAGTGAATCTTATTGGTGCCGTCCTGAATAATGTTCGTGAAAAGAACCTTTATGGTGATTACGACTATTATTATACATATTATTCAAAAAACACATTTGATGTGCAAAAACCCAAGAGGCGTCGTGTTTGATTTTCCGAAATTTTCGATCCCTGCCGAATATTGGGCGGATCGAACATTGAGAAGCAGGAGGATTCACCGTCATGCGTAAAAAATTATTGGCGAATGGAACACGGGTTCTTGACATTGTCGTCATGGCTGTGACTTTTTTTGCAGCATTATATTTACATGCCCCGGAACACGCTCCCGAAGGATTTATCGACTTTTTATCCATTAAATTAACCTTGATAAATGTCATCGCTCTTTTTCTCATTGTCATCGGATGGAACAGACTTTTCGCCTTATTTGGCCTGTACGAAGTCCGGCGATTGGGGAATATTTTTAGAGAGTGGCTGGATATTTTTAAAGCCGTTACGGTTAGTGTGCTTTTTTTGGCCGCAATCAGTCTCATCCTTTCACGAAAGAACATCGGGAAGGATGTGCTGTTTACATTTTGGACCAGTTGTGTGATATTAACGATTTTAGCCCGGTTGTTCGTTCGAGAATATCTCATTTATTTGAGAAATCGGGGCAGAAACTTACGGTACATTGTTTTTGTGGGAAGCAGTGAACGAGCCATCGATCTGGCTCAAAAAGTATTGAGCCGTCCCGATCTCGGTTATCGGTTATTGGGATTTGTAGACGACGAATATACATTTGATAAGAGTATCCCCAAAGCAAAAAGGCTATGCACTCTTGACGATCTTCCCGCCTTGCTGGAGGAAAAAGTTGTTGATGAGGTGTTTATCGCTTTACCGATTAAATCATACTATGAACAGATTCGCGATATTATTACTATTTGTGAAGAAATGGGAATCATCTGCCGGGTTCCATCAAACTGGTTTGAATTTCAAACGGCAAAGACATCTGCTTATGAACTTGATGGAATTCAGATTTTAACTGTTTACACCGGCTCCAAACATCAACTGGAATACCTGTGGTTGAAAAGGTTGATCGATATTGTCATATCGTTATTTGCGCTCGTCATTCTATTCCCTGTGCTGTTTCTTGTCGCCGTATTGATTAAATTCACATCAAAGGGGCCGGTATTTTTCCGCCAGGAAAGAATCGGCTATAATCGGCGAAAATTTTATATGCTTAAATTCCGTACAATGGTTCCTGATGCTGAAAAAATGCAGGATCAGCTTGAACATTTAAATGAAGCGGATGGGCCCGCATTTAAAATCAGTAATGACCCCCGTATTACCCCTGTCGGCAAATGGTTGCGAAAAACAAGCCTTGATGAAATTCCCCAAATTATCAATGTATTAAAGGGTGAAATGAGCCTGGTCGGCCCAAGGCCTTTGCCTGTTAGAGATGTCCTTGGAATCGATGAAAGATGGCAAAAAAGGCGTTTTAGCATGCGGCCTGGGCTTACCTGTCTGTGGCAGATTAAC
>JAFGEC010000659.1 GCA_016931775.1 Candidatus Zhuqueibacterota bacterium
AGGCATTAAACGCTCAGTACAATAGCATCAATGGGATCGTGATCGTAAGGAACGGTTATATTGTTTTTGAAAGATATAACCACGGTTATGGTCCTGACGATACACATTCCGTTGCCTCGGCGACAAAAAGTTTCACCTCCGCCCTGACCGGTATAGCCATCGATGCGGGATTCATCAAGGACGTGAATCAGAAGGTATTGGATTTTTTCCCGGAATACATCTCCGGTGCAGGTGATATTACGAAACGTATCATCACCATAAAACATCTTTTGACGATGACGGCGCCGTTTGGATGGAAAACAGGAGCAAGGGGATACGAACCGCTGGACAGACTGCGACGGCAGCGGGACTGGATCAAATTTATCCTCGACCTGCTGGGCCGGAACGGTCCACCGGGAAAATTTCAGTACAGCAGTGCGGCGTCTCATCTGCTTTCAGCCATTATCACGCGAACGACAGGCAATAGTGCCCGTGAATTTGCCAACGAGCACCTGTTCGGTCCGATCGGCATGAGACAGATACCGGATCATGACATGAAATTTTTTTTGACGGACGACGTTTTTGGAAAAAACGTGACCGGATGGATCAAAGATCCGCAGGGGAACAGCACCGGAGGGTGGGGATTATGTATCACACCCCGGGATATGGCCCGCTTCGGATTTCTATATTTAAACCGTGGTACCTGGGACGGCAGACAGATTATTTCAGAAAATTGGGTGGAAAAATCAACGGCACCGAATCCCAATGGATACGGCTATCAGTGGTGGTTAACGGAAACGGCATTTGCCGCATCAGGTTACGGCGGAAATTTTATCTTTTGTGTTCCAGGGAAAGATATTGTCGTTGCAGTCGCTTCAAAATTGACCGCAAGGGCGCAGGACCGGTGGGTGATGTTGAACAGGTGGATATTGCCGGCGGTGGGGGATTAAGGGGATAATATCATAATATTCGCATGTGCAGGTAAGAAGCGAAATGTCATGCCCGAGGAATCGGGCATCCAGTCGTAACAGATGATGCCAATCCTTACAGTATGCCCGAGCGAGAACATAAATAATTTATTTAAAAACAAGATATTAGACAATCCGTATTAGTAAAGAACACTGTTAATGACATTTCCATGCGCTACTGGATGCCCGCCTGCGCGGGCATGACATGTATGCGTCAATCTGCAAAAGTTTGCACCGTAGATATGTAACTGTTAGATTTTTGACTTAGCATGAACACCAATTTTGCAGCCGGAGCCGCCGGGACGGCGTTCCGAGTTTCCAACTCGGAACGATATTGAATTTGTAAAAAAACTTGCTTTTTCCACAAAATGTAATTACAATGTAATCATGATAACACAAATTGTAAAAATAGGAAATTCCCAAGGGATACGGATTCCCAAGATTTTTCTGGAAGAGAGTCAAATCGGTAAAAAAGTTGAGCTTATCGTTGAGCAGGGTCAAATAATTATACGATCAGTAAAAAAATCACGGTCAGGGTGGGATCAAGCATTCAAAACAATGGCCCATAACGGTGATGATAAACTTTTAGATAAAGAATCCGTCATCAATCAGAGCAGTTGGGATGACGATGAATGGGTATGGGAATAAATGTCCGAAATGACGGTAAACAGGTTTGATGTTTTCCTCGTGAACTTGGATCCAATCCTGGGCGCTGAAATAAAAAAAACAAGACTCGATAAAAAATTGGGACAAATATCTGTTGCTGAACAAAATAAAGTGATTTCGATATTGAACGAGATGTTTTCAAAATAACTTTTTGATATCTGCTTTTTACCCGTCAAAATTATCTTTTTTCATTTACCAAACAACTTTTTTCAATCCAGGCTATAATCACACTGGTCATCAGATCACCGTCAAGTGAGCTCAACAGCCGGTCAGCCAGAAAAGCCCGTTCCTGACGCGATAATGAGCACATCTGTTTTTCGATTTTGTCGAGCAAATTTGATATACAATACCTGCATGGTCAATACTCTTAAAATTAGCAATTAAAATATATTAATCCATATAATATTCATTTTTATTCGTTGATCTTTACTCATTTATTTCCTCGTTTTTACTGAAAAAAACCTTGCAAAAAAAAAAAAATAATATATTACATTAAAAATTAAAGGAGGGTTTTTATGACAATGTCAGATTCAAATAAAGATAAATACCGCGAAGTAGGTTTTTTCCAAGGATTAGGACTATTCTTTTCTGACTTTGTGGGTATGCAAGCCATGATTGGTGTTGTCACTTTTTGTAGCATTACTTTTACTGGAATTGGTATAGTTATCATATTGGCTATTGTATCTGCAATTGCATCTGGAATTTTCGGTCTTTCTTCTCTCGGTCTTTCTATTTTCAATCTTTCTGATCTTGATAATATTTTTTCAGGAGAGGGTTTTATAGTCGTTTATCTATTTGCGTCCTTTTTTGTGTACCTTTTTTGGGTATATTACATTTTTATCCGGCCATTGGCCTACCAGGGTTCAACTCCCGGAATGATAGATGGACTCAGAGAGAGACCAGGATTGATCAGAACTGATGGAATAGAAATCGGTACAGAGAAAAATATGGGCGGAATAGGATTGGGGAGAGCAATTCTATATTATATCGTTCATATAATTGTAATTAACATAATTGTGGGATTTGTCACCACTTTTATTATAGGCGTAATTAAAGCTCCAACGTTCTGGGCAATTATTATCTATGCTGTTGCTTTTACATTGGTTGGAATGCTTTTTTCAATAAAATTGCAAAATAAACAGAATATTGCTAGTGCAATTGTTGGATGTCAAATCGTCAACTATTAAAGATCTAATATAATTAGCATAAATTTAAGATGCCTGGCAAGGGGTAATGCCAGGCACTTTTTTATAGCATAAACTATTTATTAACTTGATTTGATAACAACTGGTAAATGTGAAAACATATTCTCTGATTGATAAAATTTTGCGAAAAAATAATAATATCATACCTGCTTTTTATCGGATATTGTGTTTCTAAGATATTTTATTCCCATACGGCCCAGTGTTTCTGCGCGAATCATCCACGCTGCGCCGAAAAATAAGCTATTCATCTTCAAGACAATAAAAAAAGCGTTTATTTTTTATCCTGACTTTTCAAATAAACAATTTTTCCAGATACTCCGGCGGTTCGTTGAACGGTTCTTCACGTCCATCGGCTATGTGGTACATCCGTTCGTGGGC
>JAFGEC010000660.1 GCA_016931775.1 Candidatus Zhuqueibacterota bacterium
AACATTGATATTCTTGCCAGTCGACGCACATAATACCACTTTACAAAGGCATTTTACCGACAATCCCGGCCAGGATCGTGCCATCCCGCGCTTCAACGATGGTGCCGATGGGTTTGCCGATGATTCTTTCAAAATTCATCAACTCATCGAGTTTTGCAGTAATGACGTATTCCTCATCATAGTGATTCCATACCGCCAGAACCAGCTCTTTTTTGGTTTCACCGGAACCGGATTCCGGGACGAACATTTCGGCCGCTTCGATGGCGGATTTGACGACGCCCGGCACTTCCCGCCACGTCACTTTACCGTCCAACAAGTCTTCGACTTTGGTGTCCAGTTCGTCAACCATTTTTTCGAATTTGTCTTGATCCATTTGTTTGTTCTCCTGTTGAAAAATGATTAATTATAAAAAACATGGTCCCGGTCAAGGGATTCCGCCACATTTGCGGCGCCTTGTTTTTTATTTTGGTTCGATTAAAATCGGCGTCGAGTCCTCAATCAGTTGAAAAAAAGGTTGTAAAAGAACAGAAAAAAGTAAATATAGCCCCCCACTGCATATGACGCTGATTTTTTTCAGATCGCAAAAAAACTGAGCAACGAGATGTAAGACACATTGGGGACTATTTATTATTCATCCACAAAAAACATCCATCGGATATTGCAATCAAAGGTTAAAAGAGTATGCCGAGTTTTGTAATATAGAAGAGAAAAAAAGATCATATTTTTATAAATTCCCACAAAAAAAATGCCTTCTATTTCAAATAGAAAGCATTTTTATTGCACGCCCAGAAGGATTCGAACCTTCGACCTACGGATTAGAAGTACATTGTAGACGTGGGTTAAAACAATAAATAACAATGGTTTAATTTTTATGTGTCAGCGAATGTGTTAGCGATGGATTTACAGGATTGTCTTTAATCAATCAATAATGTCAGGTAAATAGTAATTGGCGTTTGTTTTTTTCTTCATTCATCCTACCAAGCCAGTAAGCTTATTGTTCTTGAGTGCATGTATTTTATAATGTCATCTCATGCAAATTGGTCTGCCAATTTACCTGTCTATCCAATAATCCGGTTTTCTAAATAAATGCATGACAGCCATAATCCGGATTTCATTATCGACAATTCGGTAGAGGATACCATAAGGGAATTTGTTTGTCAGGCAACGTCTCGTTTTTTCATCAACTGCTGTCCATGCGTATGGATGTTCTTTTATTCGCTCGAGGGTCGCATATACTTCTTTAGAAAATTTTAGCCCCAAACCTGACTGACGCTCTTCATAATATTCAATTACAGTTAAAAGTTCTCTCTCAGCGGCTTCATGAAAGTAATATTTCATTTCGAATATTTTTTCTTAATCTTTTCAAAAACTTGTTCTCCTGGAATGAGTTTTGCCTTCCCAGTCTCAAGTTCCTGACACCGACGTTCGACTTCTTTTGACCATGCTTGATCAATATCCTTTTGTGTCGGTAAATTTGTACTCATGAGTAGCTTGTCTATGAGAACAAGTCGGTCGTCTATAGGGAGATCGAGAGCTTGTTGATATAACTTTTCAGCTAGATTTGTCATATTTTACCTCAATTTTTCAATAAAAACTATATAAACGTTTTGGCAATATTCACTTGATTTAGAGAAAGATTTACTATTATCTCAACGCGTTCATCCACGTAATAAAGGGATGTATTACTTACAATGGTCACAGTCGAACGAGCTCCTTGAGAGTTTGAATATCCCGTTCCAGATCATTCTCATCATAATGAATATAAATTTTGCGGCTCGAGACAAGATGTTGAAACTGTAACTGACTCATATTAGCCAACCGGCTCGCTTGGCCGATTGTAAGTTTATCTTTTTGATATAGCATTATCGCTATTTCCTGAGATAACTCGGGAATTGACATTTTTGTTGATTCTATTATTTCATCAGGTATAGTCAAACTCATTACAGCACCAATTAATCAGATAAATATTTCAAAACCTTTATAAATTATTGATTATAATTGATGAAATCAACATTTTTATGTATATCTATTTAAAAACTGGAAAGTCAAAATGAATGTAGAAAAGGTATCAAAAAGCGCAGGATATATGAATCAGGATGATTTTTTTAGTACTATTTCAAAAATGAAATGATGGAGTGATTCCTTTTATGGTCAAATCTTCAGAATCACACAGAAATTGACAGCCGATTCAAGAGAAATGGAGAATAGTAAGAGTTAAAAGGTTGACGTTGTTTTAGTTTCCTCTTATTATAGATGATGCCTTAGATTCCCGCATTTTTTCAACATTCCTATTTCAAGCAACTTTTTTATGTTAGCAAATCTGTTAGCAAAGGTTACATCAATTATCACCACCGATAATTATATAAATCATATTGCTATTTAAATAAATCATATTGTATTAAAAAAATAAGCATTTTGATATATTTTTTATGCTTATTTTTCTTCTAAATTACTATTTTTATTCATTTAACAAAAATAGCTGTCTTTTAAAGTTGCACGCCCAGAGCGATTCGAACGCTCGACCTACGGATTAGAAGTACATTGCAAACGCGGGTTAAAACAATAAATAACAATGATTTAATTTTTGCGTATTAGCGAATGTGTTAGTCGTTATAAATTGATCAAGTGTACAACTCTGAACAACTATATATCCCAAAATAAAAACACCTAAAGATGTTCACCATCTACATAGAATACGATACAATCCTTGTACTCGGGATAATAATAATTTAACGAAAATAACTCTGGAATTCTGAGAATATGCATGGTCAGCTGGAACCGCTTGTTAACCTCGATCTGGAAACGGCAAAATACGCACCCTGGATTTGGTTTCATCTACAGTGATCAATGCGCCCATCTCAAGCATGGTTTCGTATTTATGCAGTATCGGTACAATTCTGCTCTCCAGATATTGCGGCAACACATCCTGTGTGCGTACTTGAATGACAATTGGCCCATACATTTGTGTGATGGCCAACAATGTCCCAAAATCAAGATCATGAGTGAACACAACATACCCATTTATCCGTGCCCAATCCATAATGGTACGATCCGTCGCTCGCGGATCACCCTTCGCAGACCAGTGAACCGCTTCCCAGTTGTTGCGCTTGAACACTTTTACCCAATCAGGCGAAAGGTTCATGTCAATCAGTAGCTTCATTCTTATACCATAGGCAATTCGATTTCTTCAACCCGCCATGCCGCATATTCAAGCGCCTCACGAACATCATCTTCTTGTAGGTAAGGATAAGTTTTTAAAATCTCAGCGGTTGAATGTCCGGAAGCTATCAAACCAATGATGGTTCCGACTGTGACACACAACCCGCGTATACATGGTCTGCCTCCCATAACATTAGGATCAAATGTTATCCGTCCGAGCTGTTGCATAATTACGCTCCCTTATTCTATGAAATCTTTTATAAAATTAGATATTATAATTAATGAAATCAACATTTTTATACCAATCACTATGGCCGATCCACTGCGCGTTGATTGGAAAGATAGGCAATGAGATCATCCGTTTTTTCTTCCTGGGGCCAGAAATCAGCACGTAATTCGGCGATATCTACGACAGCAGACACGTTCTGTAGCTGAATATGCTCCTTAGGAGTTTTGGATTCCCAAAAAGCGGCTTCCTCCTGGTCAGCAAAAGTATGCTGCAATGTTAGTGAGACGGCGCTGATCAAATCGATCCTCTCCCGTGGCGATAATTTCTGCGCCGCATTTATTAATGTTTTCAATTTTGCACTCATCATTCCCACTTTCATAACTTTATGACAATCCAAAGTATAGAAAAATTTCAGGAAAGTCAAGATGAATGCAGGAGAGGTTGTTAAAAAGTGCAGGATAATTTGAATGAGGATGATTTTTTTAGAGAAATTTCAACAATGAAATAGATGGAGTGATTCCTTAGAAGATCAAATCTTCAGAATTACACAGAAATTGACAGCCGATTCAAGAGAGATGGAGAGTAGTAAGAGTTAACAGATTGGCGTTGTTTTAGGTTTCTCTTATTATAGATGATGTATCAGATTCCCGCATTTTTTCAATAGATTTATTTCCAGCAACCTTTTTATGTTAGCGAATGTGTTAGCAGGATATATGTGCTATCAATGGCTGTAATTCGTACTCACGTCCTTTTTTATTTATAAAAGATCAAAATTTTATCACTCAACCACTATTCAAACCGTAAATTTTAAGACGAATTTCAATCTCTCCTTGCCGATAGCAACAACGAGTAAAAATAATCCTTGATAGTTTTATCATAAAAGTATAATTTACAGATAATGAATGCAAGAGGATTTTTAATGAAAAAAACAAAACATCCATTCATAAAAAACAATAGCTCGAAACGGGGTAAATTTCCCACGATTGCAGATTCAGGGATTCGTGTATTGGACATTGCCATTGAATATCAATACAAAGGCTATACAATAGATCAAATTATTGATTACCATCCCCATCTAAAACTTGAGCACATTCATGATGCGTTGTCTTTCTACTATGAAAACCAGGAACAGATTGACCGGCAAATACGAGAACAATTATTATATGTTGAACAAATAAAAAAAGAATTATCAAAAGGCAAATCCAAAAAAGTCGCAGAACATGCTTAGATTCTATACGGATGAGAATGTTGAAATAGTAATTGCAGAGGGTCTAAAAAGGCGCAATATTGATACCATATCAGCAAACGAAGTTAACAATCTTGGATTAAGTGATATTGAGCAATTAGAATATGCCGTAAGCATTAAAGCGTGCCTTTTTACATATGACACTGATTTTTTTCAGATTGCAAAAATTTGGGCAACGAAAGGTAAGACACATTGGGGAATTTTTTATATTCATCCACAAAAAACGACCATCGGATATTGTATTCAAAAGTTAAAAGAGTATGCCGAGTTATATAATATCGAAGAGACAAAAAATAGGATCATCTTTTTATAAATACAATGAAAAAATGATGCATCAGATTCCCGTATTTTTTCAAAAGTTCTATTTCCAGCAACCTTTTTATGTTAGCGAATCTGCTAGCAAAGCTTACATCAATCATCATTACTGATAATCATATAAATCATATTGTTTTTTAAATAAATCATAATGTAGTAACAAAACAAACATTTTGTCTTATTTTGCATGCACTCGAAGTTTTCTAATCGTTTGTTTTTATTAAATTAGCAAGAATTACTCATTTTTAAAGTTGCACGCCCAGAGCGATTCGAACGCTCGACCTACGGATTAGAAGTCCGTTGCTCTATCCAGCTGAGCTATGGGCGCGAGTTTGTTTTTAAAGAACTTATCGACTACTCAAATTCGCCACTTTTGCCGAGGTGGCAAATAGGTGGCAATCTGAAAACACGCCGTTGAGGTTGTTGATCTGTTTCCGTTTGTGCGCCACCGCCAGGTGCGCGTAACGTTCGACCATTTTCAGGGAACTGTGTCCGAGTATCTCTTTAAGCGTCAATGGATCGCCGCCGTGCATGATAAAATGAGAGGCGAATGTATGGCGAAGATCGTGAAAGCGGAAATTGATAATTCCTGCTTTTCTTAACGCCGTCTCGAACGGTTTTCGCACCGTCTTGACCGGCCTGCCGCGCATACCGATGAATACGAACGTTTGATGTCTGTTGCGCAGCTTCTCCAGCAATTCGATCATATCCGTACTCAAGGGGACAAAGCGCTTTTTATAGTTCTTGCTGATGGGAATCTCGATGTACGGATCGATCACCGAATCGATATGCACATTGTCCCAGGTCAAGCTCAGAATCTCCATCCGCCGCATGCCGGTGTTCAGGGCCGTGAAAACAATCGGCCGTAAAGACTCGTTGCAGCATTCCAGCAGACGGCCGGCTTCTTCGGGTGTCAAGAACCGTGTTCGGCCCGGCGGTTCCTTTAAAAAGTCAACCTCGTTAACGGGATTCTTGTTTGCCTCCTTCCAGCGTATCGCCAGATTGTACATCCGCTTCAAACACGCAAGCTCCCGGTTGATCGTCCCGTTGGCCACGCCGTTTTCCCGACGTTTTGCGATGTAATCCTCGATGTTCGCCGGAAGAATCGAGCCCAGCGATCTGCCTTTGAAATAACGCAGCAGGATTCGCACCGACAACTCGTCTCTTTTGCGGCTCTTTAAATGGCGCCGTCTGGAAAGATAAACCTCCGAAAAGTCCTCGATCTTTTTCCGTCCAGCCGCCTGCACCAGATCGTATTCACCGCAGATGACACGGTTGCGGATCTTTTCCTGCGTTCTGAGAGCCTGCGTTTTGGTGGCACCGCCGACGCCCCGGTATCTGATCCGGTCCATCATAAAG
>JAFGEC010000661.1 GCA_016931775.1 Candidatus Zhuqueibacterota bacterium
ATTTGTTTGTGGGACATGTAAAAACCCTCTTTCATATTCGTATTTTTGCTGTGAATATCTTAATAACGGACCAAAAGGGCAAAATTTGCCTTGGTCGGGAAAAGGTCCAACTGTATGTTAATTTATATAATTGTATGAATTTGTCAAGTTGAAAATTAGAAGGATTGCAGGCCATGGAAAACACGAAAAAAATTTTGACATTTTATCATAAAAGTGATCAAACTCAGATATTGCATCAATTTTTTGCGATGAACCCAATCATTCGGTTTTTTAGTTTCATGTCTCGTTCCTGAAAACCGTCAAAACCACGACAGCGCCCGCACACAAAAGTGCCACCACCGCCAATGTGATGATAAATCCCAGCAACGGCACCATCAACCCGCCACATAAAAACGCGCCTGCTGCTCCGCCCAGAACATCCGCTGCATAGATGGAGCCGGGCTTTCTGATTTTCCTGTGGGAAAAGTATAAAGCACAGGCTGGCGGGAACGCGGCGCCGATTAAACTCCCGCACCATATCACCAGCAAAAGAAATAAAATTGTGGAAGGAAAACGGTATAAAAGGTCAAATACCGGAACCAATACCAGTGCCGTTGTTTGCAGCAGCAGTAAAATCCATATCAGGATTTTTCTGTGGGGCAAAAGAGACAAGTTGCGATTGATAAACCAGCTGCCGGCGGTCATACCGGCCATAAAAAGTCCCAGCGCCACGCCGATCCATTCATACACATAACCGAAAATAGTTTGAAACGCCAAAATCAGGATCACATTGAGTGTCATGCCGGCGAACCCGACCAACATAATTGTAGTGAACAGTGCGATGGTATGAGAAAGTGGCTTCCGGCGATACAAAAGTGAAGAGCCAATCCATAACAGTAAAATAGTGCAAACAGCTGTCAGCAGAAAACGTGATTTTAACCGGTTCAATTGCCAAACGATATTGCCGGTTCCCCGGACGAGTTTATTCCACAATAAAAAATCAAAAAAATAGCACACCGGCTTAAAATCTCTGTTGATTCGTACCGTGGAATAACTTTCCAGCTTGCTGCGTAAAAATTCAATTCTGCTCGAATCGAGAAGCGTGCTGAACATTGCAGGATGAAAAAATTCGCATTCTATTTTACGCCCCGCAAAGCGTAAGTAAAAGTCTTGGGGATTTGACGAAAGCATATCAGGTGATTGGGCAGCAAAGAAAAAAGCATCATCACCGGGTACGGCAAGCACGGATGGGAATACTGATTTGAGCGTTGAATACACCGAGGCGTTGAACGCCAGCATCTCCCGGCTGAGAAAATTTTCGGCCGAGGGTACGTGGCACAACGCCAGTATACCGTTTCCGGCCAGCTTGCTTTGTGCCAGGTGAAAGAATTCGGCGGTATAATACCTGTTGGCCGTTGCGGTGGCAGGGCGTCCGGTATTGATAACAATCAAATCGAATTTTTTGTTTGTATGCTGTAAAAATGTTCTTCCGTCACCAAAGATTCGAAACAAATTGGGTTTATCCCAGTTTTTTTTCTGATCCTGGCCCAAAAATGAAAAAGCCGTCAAAAAAGCCTCGCGATCTGTATGCAGGTAATGGACGGTGGCATCCGGATATCGCGCCATCTCCGGCGCAAGTCCGCTCAATCCACCGCCCACCAGTAGGATACTCGCGGGGGAGGGGTGTATCGTCATTACCAGAGCGGCTGTGGTCTGGGCTGAAATCGGGTCGGGCAGAGATGTGGATTTTTGTCCGTTGATATACAGATACTTTTCTCCTGCCCAATTTATGACAGACAGGCGTCCATAACGGGTCTGGCTTGTATGCAGCAGTTCAAAACCGGTACCGACTGAACGCCAGTACTGCTTCCACAACATGGATTCGATTTTTGGGGCCAGTGTAGCGAGTAATAAACAACAAAAAGCGGCTGTAAAAAAAAGGCGCTTTTTATTTAATACGGCAAACACAATAAAGCTGCCGGCGAGCAGGAGCATTATAATGACCGAATGGTCGAACCATTTCAGCAGAAAAAGACTTGTCAAAACACCGGCAGCCGTGCTGCCGAGTGATTCGAAAGTATAAACAACGGCGGACGGATCGCCATGGCAATCCTTGGCCTGTGCGCAATGGCGCGATAAAAACGCATATAAAATGCCGACCAAAAAACACGGAAGGGCAAGCAAGGTAAATGAAAACAGCATCAACTGGAAAAACGCGACAAATTCACCGTAGGGAATTGATAACAACTGACGGACGAATTTTACGGAAGCCATCGTGGACAATATGACCAACAGATTGACCACGATCAGATGGCGAAAAACGGAAAATCGGGCCCTTTTCAACAAGAAATTCCCGGTACTGCTGCCCGCCGCGACCCAAAACAGCCAGCTGAAAAGTAAAAATCCAATACTCAATTCATTGCCGTAAAAAACCGCCATAAATTCGCGTATTAAAATGATTTGAGCCGTCATAGAAACAATACCAAGTACAACGGCAGATATTTTTGTATCAGTAATGGATGGCGCTGGAATTTCTGACATAGGCCGGCTCTTTTTATTGGGAGACAGACATTCTTTTATATGATATAAAAAAATTATGATATTTTCAAGGGATTAAAGAGCCATGGTATCCCCCGAATATCTGTCGACATTGATAATATCGTAAAGTTTGATCATTTCAGCTGCAGACCTTGTGTTCATAGCTGAGATTTCACGTTAATAAGACCATTTTTTCGGTAATTCAGATGATGATTCCGAAAATATCCTTGACTTTTAACACACTTTTGGTTAAATATAGAGAACAAAAAAAGTCACCGGCAAGACCCGCCAAAGTCTTTTTGCCGATGACCTCTGTCGTTTCTACGAAAAAGGAAGGAATGTGGTTCGTGGCCTCCCTTTTTAATTTATGACGAGGGTTTCTCCAAAAAGTTACAATTATTTTTAAATTTCGAGGGCATTTGATGAAAAAATTACTTTTTGTGTACTTTCTCATTTGTATGTTGACCTTATCTGTTTTCGCTCAAGAGGAATACCGGGGAGTGGTTTCCAATGAATTCCGGCACCGTATCGAGGATTATAAGTTCAGATTAACACAGGACAAAACAGGGGCCCGTGGTTTGGCAATGGGTGGTGCGCAGATTGCAGCGTCTACCAACATTGCCGCCATTTACTGGAATCCTGCCGGATTAACGACTGTTAACGGTCTTCAGGTTGCCTTTGACGCCACCATGAGTTTTAACAGTATAACTCATGACCCTCCGCGATTCACCGGAATTGCCCTCAGTACAGATATGTCGCCGTTTGTGGGCATCAATAACGCTGCCGTCGGTTATGGCCTCCGTCTGGGCAGCAGAAGCCTGACAATCGGATTGGGATATGATAAATTTATTAACATGAATATGGATTCAAAAACAAAACAGTATCACTATGGCGGCGACCAAGTTCTGGAGGAAGATCGGCTAATCGGAGGTATACAGACGGTAAAACCTGCTATTGCAGTAGATGTGTTTTCTTTTCTATCGGTAGGTGTAACTTACAACACCCTGTTTGGAAAATCAGAATATGAGCTTAAAATCGTATCACCCTATGCGGACAGGACGGTGTATTTTCGTTTTGCAGACCAGGAGGAGTACAGCGGCTCCTTTGCCGATATCGGCATCCAACTGGATCCGTTGCCTTGGTTGTCTGCAGGATTGACATTCAGACCCAGATGGAAGATTGAAATTACCGAGAAAAGCGAATCCTTTAATGAACTAATGTCTCTAGAAAACCAGCGGCTTATATGGGAAACGCCGCAGGATTCTCTGGATGTGTTTGAATACTCTATCCCCATGCGAATGGGAGCGGGTCTGGCGATCAGGCCCTGGAATCATACGACATTTGCTGTTGACATTTCTTCGATGTCATGGTCGGATGTAGAACTCTCAACTGAAAACCGCTCCCGGAATCCCATGCAGACGAAAATGTTTGATGTACTTGACTGGCATGCAGGCCTTGAACATATTGCTGATTCCGGCGATTGGATCATTCCGCTGCGTCTGGGATATTTTTCAACCCAGACACCTTATAAAGATAAATTGTTCAACTGGGATTACCTTGGCGATCAGATTGGAGAAAACGGATGGTCTGTTGGTTTCGGTATTGAACGGAAAGCTTTAAAACTTAATTTCGCTTTTGTCCGTAAAGGTCAAAAAAGCGGATGGTGGATGCAGGCCAGTGATTATTACAATCACCGCATGTTTTCCATAACAAAAGAGTACAATGAAATTTTTCTCGGCGTTGTCTACCGGTTTTTTTAGGTTATTCCCAAACCGGCTGGCAAGGCCCGTTTTTCGCTTTACCTATGTTATTGAACAAAAGAATATTAAAAAATAAAGTAGAAATATCCATCAGGAGGTAAAGGTGGACTTTAAAAGACATTTTATTTTACTTGTGGTTTTTTGTCTGTACGGTGTCGTTTTTGCCGGTACGACCGGCAAAATTAACGGCAAGGTGATCGACGCAAAGACCAAAGAACCTCTGCCCATGGCGAATGTTATGGTGGTTGGGACGACAATGGGATCCAGTACGGATTTGAACGGAAATTTCATGATACTTCAATTACCACCGGGTACTTATGACGTCAAGGCCACCATGATAGGATTCGATCCGGTGATTATGAAAGATGTCAAGGTGCAGGTGGATTTAACGACAACGGCCAATTTTTCGCTGTCTCCAACCGTTTTGGATTTGGGAAAAGAGATTACCGTAGTAGCCGGCCGGCCCATCATTCAAAAAGATGCCACGTTCAGTTCTTCACGCATGACATCGGAAACGATTCGAAATATGCCTACGGTGTCGACCGTACAGGACCTGGTATCCCAGCAGGCCGGTGTGGTGGGTGAAGGCATGCATATCAATGTACGTGGCGGCCGGACCGGTGAGGTGCTCTACGTTGTCGACGGCATGTCCGCCCGCGATCCGCTGTCCGCCATGGCAACCCGAACCACACAGGAGCAAGTGATGGAATTTACAACCAATCCTGTCGATGAAATGACCGGCCGTTCCAGTGGTTTGTCCATCCCTGCCAACGCGATCGCCGAAGTTGAGGTGATCACCGGCGGGTTTTCGGCTGAATACGGCAACGCAATGTCGGGTATCGTCAATGTTGTGACAAAAGAAGGCGGCAACAATTATTCCGGCCGAATCCAGTATCTGACTGATGATTTAGGGGTGGGTAAATTTAAGACACCATACGGGAATGGAGCCGGATTAAGGACCTATTCTCATAATACCGACCTGTATGAATTCAATATCGGCGGACCGGATCCCATCTCTGCCAAGCTGCTACCCAAACTGGGCGTGAATCTGCCGTTCAAGGTATCCTTTTTTGTCTCAGCCACCGGTGGCTTTAGCGATGCAAGTAACGCTTTCGGCCCCGGATATTATGCACCAACCGGGGAAGATCGGAGTGACGAATTGCGTGACAAGATATACGGCATTCCTCTTCCGTTTAAATATGGAGACCGGATGGACAATCGTTACAATTCACTTACCAACGTCACATTCCGGTTTTCACCCAGTTTTAAACTGGTCACCAGCTACCAAACGGATGTCAATTTTTATGATGAATACAACCACGCCTTTAAAAACGTTCCGGAAAATTTTTGGCAAAGAGAAGAAAATAACAGCATTACCAAAATAAAAATCAACCATACATTGACGCCCAATACATTTTATGAATTTCTGATCGGCTACTACAACACGAACTATCTTCTGACGCCTGGTGGAATGACACCACCCGAGGTATATAAATTATGGGATTCCCTTGACGGGACGCTCGGAGATGAAAAAGGCGTCAATTATCAAGATTACGACCGTGACGGTTTTTACGATGCGGGTTATCCCGCCCGCGGAACCTACCACCACAGGATTTCCGACAAGTACACGGCGAAATTGGATATGACCAGCCAGATACATTATCATCATCAGTTAAAGGCCGGTCTGACAGTGAATTATTATAAAATGGAAATGCAGGAAATAAAGTATCCTGACAGTTACCATCCCGATGAGATCATCGATAAGGGAATGTGGCCGGAATATGGTGTTTTCCGAGATTTTTATACGCGGTATCCCACTACCGGTGCTTTGTATTTGCAGGATAAAATCGAATATGAATCGCTTATCATCAACATGGGATTGCGATATGATTTTTATATACCCGGAAAACATGTGGACGAGCAGGTGGAAGAAGGTACCGAGCTGGGTGTATTCGGTGTAAAGATGAAACATACTTTTAATCCCCGTCTGGGTGTCTCCCATCCCATTACCGACCGGGATGTTTTGTATTTTCAGTT
Organism: Candidatus Zhuqueibacterota bacterium; assembly: GCA_016931775.1. GTDB lineage: Bacteria > Zhuqueibacterota > Zhuqueibacteria > Residuimicrobiales > JAFGEC01 > JAFGEC01. The sequence goes on from JAFGEC010000661.1 coordinate 6,315, forward strand.
CGGGCGATTTTCTCAGGAAGTGGATTGGAAATTCCTCTACCTGCAGGACACACAAACGTCCAGAGCTTACACCTTGTACGGCAATCCCAATCTCAATTCCCAGGAAACGACCCAGTATGAAGTCGGTGTACGCCATGCCTTTAACGACGATATCAAACTGGAAGCCACAGCATTTTACAAGGATTACAGCGGTCTGTTAAATGTAGAGACACGCGGTAATTTCAATCTGACCTACAGTGTTTACGTCAACCGGGATTACGGCAGCGCGCGTGGTTTTGAGCTCAAATTCAGAAAACGGTACAGCAATTATACCTCAGCGAATGTGACATATACATACTCGTACGCTATGGGTAAATCTTCCAGCTACCGGCAGGGATACGACTATGGTTATAAAGGTCAGCCTATTCCCATTCGTGAGTGGCCGCTGGATTGGGATGTACGTCATTCCGCCAACGTGAATCTGGACTTTCGAATTCTTAAGGGCCAGCCCCTGTCGGTGTTCGGTTATAAATTACCCGAGGATTGGGGTATCAATTTTATCTGGCACATCGAATCCGGACGGCCGTATACACCGGCCGGCAAGTCTGCAAATCAATATACGACGCCTAACTCGGCCCGTACGCCTTACCGGACCTATCTGAACCTGCGTGCTAACAAGTATATAAAGCTCGCGGAACAGGTACGTTTGGTTGCGCTCATCGAGATCAACAATGTGTTCGATAAGCGCAGTGTTCGTGCCGTAAACTCCGAAACCGGTGATACCATCGGACTGGGCCGGGCACAGGATATCAATCCGTCTGCTTATTACCCCGG
>JAFGEC010000102.1 GCA_016931775.1 Candidatus Zhuqueibacterota bacterium
CGCCGTCCAGGTCCGTCTGTTTCAGCCGGTAAAAGTACTCACCGGCCGTGCCGGGCGAATCGGAATACGAATAACTTTGCGCTCTGGTTGTGGTCCCCGCGCCTTTGATAAAAGCGATTACCTGCCAGTCCGTGCCGGTTTGTCGTCTCTGCAGGGAAAATCCCAGGTTGTTGGTTTCACTGGCGGTAAGCCATGTCATTTGTACCATGCTGTCGACTGTACGTGCGGAAAAAAACGCCAGTTCAACGGGCACATGAATGGGACCGGATACGACCGGTTTGGCCAGAGGATTCGCCATTTGCTGCATGATTTTTTCCGCGCTGTCTGGCGGGATATGAGCGCCCAGGAAATAATAATTCGCAGCCAGGTTGATTTGTCCGGAGATATTGTCGGTAAACTTGACGCCTGTGTCACCCCATGATGTATTGTCGCCGGTATCACCGCCATCGTACGCCGCAGGATCGTTGGTTCCGGACGGGGAATCCTTGTAATACAGTTCCTGTTTTGATCCGATCTTTGAGATATCCGAAACGGTCAATATGGTTCCCAGGTCACCGGTTTGCATCCACCAGTTGTAGCCTGGCGCCATTAGAGCGCGGGGTAACAAGTCGGGATCATTCGTATTATCAATGGTCACGCCGTTCTGATACTTTTCCGGCCAGTCCCCCATAATTGAAGAAAACATTTGCGTAACACAATCGCAATCCTTAAGGGCGCCGCCAAGATCGAGCGAGATACGAGCGTAATTGACTTTTACATATGATTGATCTAATTCCGGAATTGGAAGTTTAAATCCAAAGAAATAAGGAAAATACTGCAGTGTCACGTCAAAATTTGCATCATAAGCAATTCCAGGCGCAATTTCATAGTAGAGTTTAAGATACCATTTTCTTATATATCTCACCGGCCCTGTAATGACTCTCGGCGCACTCTCTCCTCTTTGCAAATCGTTCTCATCAAGAATAACATCTCGACCCAAAAGCGGAACACTGCCGGCCAGACGCACTTTCAGTACATCCACAAAATCAAGGCCCATTCCTCCTGCTGATTCAGGAATGACGACACGGCCGACGTTGCCGTTATCAACCGGCCCGCCGGCCCCCAATTCATAATAATTTGAAATAATGTTGTCGGTAGCGGCATCGTAGCGGACAAAATACGATTCCGGCTCACTGTGCCATTCGGGATTGTCCGTTGCATATATATAGACATAACCGGTTTTCCCGCTCAGCGGATCGAACACCGACACCTGGTAGCGGGGATAATTCAGAGAACTCACATCACCGACCCACTGGCCCGCCGGCGCCCATTCACCGCAATCCTTTGCAATGAAAACAATTTCGTCGTTTCCGTCAAAAACGTCGTCATTTTCATCAAAATGAGGTACATTATCGATCTGGAACGGAATCAAACGCCATCCTGCCGTAGCGGAATAAGCATACACCTTGATCCGGTTCAGAGCCAGGCCGTTAAATTCCGGCATTCGCAATAAAGAACCGGGCGTAGAGGGATCTTCCACATTGGTAATAATAACAGGCTCAAAAGTGCGCCCCAAAAAATTTGCCCTGACGGGCGTCAGGGCAAACAGACAGAGTACAAAAAGGAACCGGTACATCCCCCACTGCTTAAATTTAATTATTGCCATTTCGGGTCCCTTGAATTATTTTCAGGTATTGTATTTATTTTTTAAACGCGTCGACGGCTTTTTCGACGGAATCATATGTTTCAAAAATGGTAATCAGTTTGGTAATCATAAACAGACTGCGGACTTTTTCCGTAACTCTGGCCAGTTTTAAATCTCCTTCAGCATTCCGCAGGGAAGTCATGGATCCCATCATGGCACCGAGACCGGTACTATTCATCCATGACACTTTACCGATATCGATAACTACTTTTTTTACACCATCCTGGACCAGATCTTTGACCGTCGTGTGTACGGCGCTGGTCTCAGGACCGCCCATCAATTTTCCTTTTACCTCAACAACAGCCACATCCCCCTGCATTTGCACTTTTGGTTGCATTTTACTCCTCCTGATTGTATTTATCCCAAATGACCAAAATAGGCTGATTTAGTTTTTAATTCATAATAAAATACAATTTTTTTATTAATAAAGCAACCCCAATTTATGCAGATTGAGACTGAAACGACGTATCTGTCCGGCACTGTGCATAGCCGTCAACCTTATGAGTGCTTTGATATGGTTAATGAAAATTATAGCTTGGGCCGCAGATTACAAGTTCGAATTAATATCTCTTTTCACTAACCACTCGTTCCCAAGCTCGGCGAGCCTCTTGTACGAATCGGACAAATATTTTCGGAAACTGCATAAAAAACCAACAGTCGTTGTTGCACACATTATATTTCTTTATAACCTCGCGCAGAGGCACAGGGACGCAGAGAAATAAGCCGGTCGATTTGAATTAAAGTGCATGCTTTTAACTTGTACCTTTTTCTATCTTTTATATACTCTTTGCGTTTGGTTCAACCCAAGATTACAAATCGTTTTGTCAGGGGCACTTTTTACTATTTGTAAATTTTGAAATAAAAAAACAACATAAATAACTGTTTATAAATAATTAAATTTATTAGACAACAAGATATAAGCGATATGGATCTTTTTCCCTGATTATTTATCCAATAGAGCCATCCTGTTGATCCCGCTATGCGGGATTGATCCAGTCAAAAGTATAACATTATTTTAATAAACTAAAAGTCATAAAAATCTCGTAATTCATTCAGAAAAAACAATTTATAAAAATTCAATGGACATTTTTTTAGGTTGACGGGTATGCGCTCTGCGATGGGAGGATCATGCCGCGTCCTTTGGCGGACGTAAAAACGACCGGACGTGCAGGAAAAATAAGCGGGAACCGTACCCGAGTTTTTCAAGAAGCCGCATATCCGCAGCCGCCCTACATTTCCTACTCATTAAGCCTCAACGATTCCAGCGGATCGACCGTCAGGGAAAATACGATCTCGATACGTCGGTTCAGCTTGCGGCCGATGGGATCGTCATTGTCTCCGAACAATACCACATCTCCGCTGTAACGCGTTATGCTCAGCGGCTGTCCTTCTCCGAATCCATCCGGTTCATCCAGTCTTTCCATAATGCCGTCATAATCTTCGGGATGCTGGATCTTTAAAAACTGCAAAAAGCCCTTGTGGAAATCCCGTGCCCGCTGCAGGGACAAGCGCTTGTTGACGGCCTCCGGCCCGGTGGCGCACGCATGGCCCACAAACCGGATCCGCATTTTGGGATTCCGGAATAGTTCCTTGGCGATGGTATAAATACGCGGCCAGTAAAAATTATACAACGGCTGCGAGCTGGCAAATTGCAACGGAAAAGAAATCCGGTACTGCCGTGTAAAATTTTTGGTGGTCACAAAGGTAACAGCCGGATGCGTGCGAAATACCCGGCCCAACGTGTCCATGACGGTCAGGGCATAAGTGATATCCTTGTTCAGCCACGCCGCATACTCGGCCGAGTCGGCAGCTTGCGGCTGCCATAAAATTTTTTCATTGAACATGGTCGGTGTGCTGTTGACGGGCAAACTGAGGCTGTCGGACAAAAGCGGACGGATGTCCGCCACATCGCCGGTTGAATTGCCTTGGTAATAATCAAAATTGACCGACGCATCCTCGGCCGGTACAACACCGTAAATGTTTGCGGTAAAATCAACCGGTTTCCTCAAATTTTCCACATCCAGATGAGGGATTGGGGAGAACAGTTCAAGTTGATCCTCTTTTTTCGCCGTTGTTTTTACAACACGCCGTTCTTCGAGAATCCACCTGGCATCGGTTTGATTGGCCGGCAGTGTGCGCCGCGGCCACACTTCACCTCCAAGTGATTCCACCTGTTCGGGATTTACACCGGTACTCAGTACCGAATCCCGTACCGCTCCGGCACGGATTTCGGCCAATTTGACACTGGCCTGTTCCGAATTGGGATCGGCATAACCCTTGAGTTTTAACTGTAATTCCGGATTTTTCTTCAACCGGTTGGCCATGGTCGCCAGCGGCGGCACGAGAATGGTCTTGTACAAGTACTCGACTTTGACACGGCTGCTGTTGGGATCCATAAACACCTCGTTAATGATCGGCAGCTCCAGCAAAACCGTTGACGAATAAAGGCCGTCCGTCGTATCGGAAGTCGTGAACACACCTTTGGGAATGGTGTAAAATCCTGATACGTGCAGGTTATTATCTTCATTCAATTCCCGTATGATATTTTGCTGATCCACGTGAGATTTTATATAATGGTATCCGTGCTGCAGGGTAAACCATTCGACAATAAATGCTTGCACTTCGCCGGGAGATATTTCCTCGATGGTTTTTTGAATGATAAGCTTGGGGGTCTCCATGTTTTCGGCACTGGAATCATACAACACGACGGAAACACTTCGCGCCACGCTCAATCCCGCGTTCATGACATTCACCAGCAGGTTGCCTTGAAGGTCGTCGCTGGTGATCCACGGATTATAGTCAAACTGCACACCGGACACAAAAACATCCGGCAAGGGAACGTAAAAACGGGCGATCCGGTGCCGTCCGATATTGGCGAATTTCAGGTGATAGTCCTTATCGGCAGCGATAACCGCCCAGTGGTAAACACCTCCGGAAAAATCACCCATCCGGTACCGTTCCATGGTTGATTTCTCGCCTACAATTAAAGAATCCTGCAGCAGGATACGCGGGATATCGTGGGGTTGCTGAAAACAATTATTCAGCACCCGGTCGATTTTCAGACTGTCATGGTCCACCAGGAGATAATAGACCACGTCGTCGTACATATCCGGATCGTTGCTCTTTGACCATTCAAGTGTAGCGGTATCGGTTTTAATCGAATCCCCGTTCGCCGGATAAATAAAGGTAAATTTTTCCGGTCCCACAGGATAGTGGCTGATGCTGCCCCGGTAGGTGCGGGCGAAAAAATCATCCTCATCGTCCATGGAGGCCACATCAAAGCGCATGGCATTATTCCGGCCGGGTATAACATTGTTAATGGCGCTGGTACGGCTGTCGAGTATTACGGAAAGGCCGAAGGAATATTTGCTCATAAGATCATAACCGGAATTGTATCCCGCCGTTAAAGCGAACAGATGATTCCAGGCAATTTCGGTCCCTACACCGACGCGGCTGTTTTCATCCTTTATTTTAATATAATCCAAAGACAACTGCAGGGAAAAAGAGTTATGACTGCCGGTATTGAAAGCGAGCCCGCCTCGTATGGATTGAGGTAGCGGCGTTTCCGCCGATACAAAGGTAAGTGGTTGGCCCACGTTGTTAACGGCGAAACCGCCGGATACGATGCCGTACTCAAAAAATCCGGGCCCGATAAACTTAAATTTCGGTGTACGGGCGAGTACACCAAAATCGGCACTCCACGAGCTGGCGTCGTAAAAATCCAGACGGCTGCGCAGGTATTTCACATTGGCACCGGTGGAAAGCCAGGGCGTGATAAAAGTAAGCGGCTGGCCTATCCCTGCCGTAAACAGCACATCATCCGCCATCACCCGCGGTACCAGACCGTCCGAACTGTCGAATTCGGGCATGCCCTGATAGTGCACGCCGAATGAAAAACGTGTGCGCCGGCTCCAGGGCGTTAAAACCCGTGTGCCGTATAACAGAGATGCAATGTAAATATCGGCAATCCATTTTGAATAAGATGCCGCCCATTGCCAGTCCCGGGCAAAACCCAAAGCGCCGGGATTGGCGTAGATAACATGAATATCATCCAGTCCGGCGGTAACATTTCCCGCCTGAGCCTGAACACGTGCGCCGGGAAGGTTGCTTAGAAAAGCCGCCCCGGAACGCACCTGGCCGAACAAAAGATGCCATTGAGATAATAAAAAAATCACCACTAAAAAAATAAAACGATTCGATTTTTCCCTTATCTCACAAGTATAAATTTTTTCCATTGATTGTATTCTCCTGCGCGTAATGTCACCAAATATACTCCGCTGCCTACTTTTTGTCCATCCAAAGTTGTTCCATCCCACATGTGGGTGTTCAGGCCGCCCTCAAACACTTTTTCCGCCACCTTTGTTACAAGCCGTCCGTTTATATCGTAAATATCCAGACGTGCGATGCGGCGGGAGCTCAGGCGAAAATTAATGGCCAACAATCCGTCTTTATCGGGTTCAAAAACATTGTGGTCCAACACCAGGTGGTCTTTACTTTTAACAAATGAAGTATCCCTGGCAACACCAAATCCGTTGTAAAAATCGACCGTGCGTATTTCAAAAATGATGTCGTCATATTTATCTGCTGTCATTAAATGGTTTTCCGTAAATCCCGGTTCAACATCGTACCAGGTATTGGGACTCAGGTCGTGCGAACCGATATAATCATCTGCAAAGGTGGAATCGATTTGGCCGTTCGGCAGATAAATCCACAGATCCCAAATTTTTACCGGTTCGGGCACCTGAACCCGTACAAATATCGTATTTTCCACGGGCACAACAGGCGGATTGGATTCAATAACCGGCTGTACCGGCTTGATGGGCGCAACATAATTATACACCGTATCTACGGACACATTGTTGTCCAACAGTGTTTCTTGTTCATTCTGTGCCTGAACCGTTGCCGTGTTGATGAGAAGGTTGGTACCTACGGGCATATACTCATAGAGCCGGGCATCAAAACTGAAAACAAATTCGGAACCGGCGGCCATAAGCGGGATAAACCATTCCAAAGTATCCGCACCGGCAACCGACGGTTGCGGATCTATAAAAGCCGCCTTTACCGGGCCGGGAAGTATATCCCTGACAACCACATTTTCTGCAGCGATTTGACTGGGATTAGATACAAGTAGCAGTATTTTGTATATTTCACCGCTAACGGCGTATTTTAACGTATCATCATTCACAATAACGGCTGAATCCGTTTGTGCCGTTTGGTCAATTCCGATATCAAGAGACGGCTTGTTTACGACAATCTCGGCACAACTTTCCTCGTTACCATAGTCCGGATCGGGCTGGCTCGAATTTTCGATATGAGAGCAGTTGACGATTCTGCCGGTCTTGGTGATTTCGGCGGTAATGGTCAGTGTCACCGACTCGCCCGGCAATATCGTTCCGACATTCCAGATACTCGTTCGTTCATTATAATCCGCCGTGGCCGGAGTATGGCTGAGGTATTCCAGTCCTACCGGTATCCGTTCAAACACACGGACATAAAAAGTCGGCGTTGTTTCCGAATGATTCCGTACGGTAATGGCAAAGTGAATTTCATCACCAATTTTTGGTTGGGCAGGAAGGGAAACTATCGTCTTGTTTATGGATAAATCCGCTTCCGGGACGCCGCTGTGTGTGACAGTTACAAAAACCATATCATCATTGTTGTTCCAGTCGGAATCCCCCGGTTGCACGGCGGTTACCTGCGCATAGTTCACGAGTACACCTTCGGCCAATGTCTTTGCGGTCATTCGCAGTGTAACGGACTCACCGGCCACCAGAGAATCGATAGCCCAGATACGCCATTCGGCATCAAAAATGCCTTTATCTGCTGTAAAAGATTGAAGGGCAAATCCGGGATGCA
>JAFGEC010000662.1 GCA_016931775.1 Candidatus Zhuqueibacterota bacterium
AAATTCCTGCGTAATATCCGCCTGAGTAGTATGTTTTTCCTGCGTACCGCCATACCTCCCCTGGATTCCGTCATTGGTAAACAAATTGAGGGATTTTTAAGAATCGGAAAACGCATCGTTTTCCTTTTTCCTGATGAATTCTTTTTGGTATTACACCTGATGATCGCCGGCCGTTTGCGATGGCGTGAAAAAAATGCGAGAATACCGGCCAAAGTCGGATTGGCGGCGTTTGACTTTGACCATGGAACACTACTCATCACCGAGGCAGGCACAAAAAAACGCGCTGCGCTGTTTGTCGTGCAGGGTAAAGATAGGCTTTCTGATTTTGATCCGGGTGGCCTGGATTTGTTCAAAGAAAGTTATCAGACTTTTAAGCAGCGGCTCCTGAAGGAGAACCACACTCTTAAACGCGCATTGACCGATCAGCGGTTGTTCAGCGGTATCGGAAACGCATATTCCGATGAGATACTCTTTCATGCCCGGCTTTCACCCGTTCAGATGACGGCAAAACTGACGGAAGAACAGGTGAACAGACTGTACGAAGCAACATTACACATTCTTGAATTTTGGACCGATAAGCTCAGAAGGGAATCGGAAAACGGATTTCCGGAAAAAGTGACCGCGTTTCATCCTGATATGGCCGTTCACGGCCGCTATCAACAACCCTGCCGTGTATGCACATCACCCATTTTACGTATTCGTTATGCGGATAACGAGACCAATTACTGCGCGTTATGCCAAACCAACGGCAAAGTTCTGGCCGACAGGGGATTGTCCAGGCTTTTAAAAAAAGACTGGCCGAGAACCCTCGAAGCACTGGAAAACATGAGAGCTTTAACAAAATAATGGAGTATTAATGAAAACAACACGAAGAGAATTTGTGAAAAAATCCACGGCCACTCTGGTGGGCATGGGGATTGCCGGGATAGGGGCCAAAAAAGTTTCTGCCAACGACAAGATTCTCATCGGACTGATCGGTTGCAGGAACATGGGATTTGCCAACCTCAAATGGTTCCTCAAAAATCAAGAAGTGGAATGTGCGGCATTGTGTGATGTGGACAGTGAGATATTGACCGAACGCTCGCAGGAGGTGGCGGAACTTTCCGGGAAAAAGCCGGTGTTGTACAAAGATTTTCGCAAACTGCTGGAGGATAAGGATATCGATGCCGTAATTGTCGGCACGCCGGACCACTGGCACTGTATACCCACTGTTTACGCCTGCCAGGTCGGCAAAGATGTATATGTGGAGAAGCCGATGGCCAATACAATTCAGGAATGTGACATTATGCAGAAAGCGGCGCAAAAATACGGCCGCATCGTTCAGGTCGGTCAACAGCAGCGCAGCGCCGTGCACTGGGCCGATGCCATTAAATTCGTAAAATCCGGCGAACTGGGAAAAATTCGACGGATCAATGTGTGGGCGAATTTTAATTATGCTGCCGGTCGAAAGGCCGTTCCGGATGAACCGCCGCCGGCTCATGTAGATTTCGATATGTGGCTGGGGCCGGCACCCAAGCGGACATTTAATCCGGCCCGGTTTCATGGTTATTGGCGGATGTTCTGGGATTACGGCGGTGGCTTGTTGACCGATTGGGGGGTTCATCTGATCGATATGGCATTGTGGGCTATGGATGTTGACGGACCGCCGAAATCGGTTTCATCGGCCGGCGGACAGTTCGACTGTGCGGACAATGCGATCGAAACAGCAGAAACCCAGCATGTGCTGTACCAATTTGAAAATTTTATTATGGTGTGGGAGCATAACGGTGGTATTCAAACCGGTCCGAACAGGCGGAATTACGGATTGGCATTTGTCGGAACGAACGGTACCCTTTGGGCGGACCGGGATAATTGGGAAGTTATTCCAGAGGAGGAAAGAATGGCCGCCGTCGAACCTCATAAAACCGATGGTATGTCCAATGAACATCATGTGAAAAATTTTATCCATTGCCTGAAAACCCGGGAAAAACCCAACTGCGATGTGAACATCGGCAGAAATGCGGCATATTACGCTCATTTGGGTAATATCGCCTACCGAACGGGTCAAAAACTGGTATGGAATAATGAAAAAAAATACTTTGACAATCCTGAGGCGATCGAATTTATAAAAACAAACTATCGTGCGCCCTGGAAATTGCCGGAAATTTAATTGAAAGGAAAAAAAATGAAAAAGAAGCTGATTTCTGGAATGATTATTTTGATGCTGGTCGCAGCTGTTTACACGTTGACCTTTTGCCAAAAGCCGCAGGGAGATCCCAAGCTTACAGAGGTATGGGAACCGGTTCCGGTGGTTGTTACACCGGGAGAAGGCAAACAGCCGCCTTCCGATGCCATCGTTTTATTTGACGGTAAAAATTTTTCCCAATGGCAGCACACGGACGGTAGTGAGCCTAAATGGCTGCTTGAAGACGGTTGTATGACAGTGGTGAAAAAAACCGGTGAAATCAGAACCAAACAGGCTTTTGGCGACTGTCAGTTGCATATTGAGTGGCGTGCTCCTGAAGAGGTTGTCGGCGAAGGGCAGGGACGGGGTAATAGCGGCGTTTTTCTGCAGGGCCGTTATGAGATCCAGGTTCTGGATTCTTACAATAACAGAACTTATTCAAACGGCCAGGCCGGCAGTGTTTACAAGCA
>JAFGEC010000663.1 GCA_016931775.1 Candidatus Zhuqueibacterota bacterium
AAGGATATCGCCGATGAAATCGGAATGGACATTTCAACAATCAGCCGTGTAACCAATGGTAAATACGTTCAAACTGAATGGGGTGTTTTTGAATTAAAATACTTTTTCAGTGAGCGGATTAAAACCGATGATGGTGAAGATGTGTCTAATCGTAAAATAAAATCACTTATCAAGGATATCGTTTCCCACGAGCCGTCTAATAAACCTTTTAACGATCAAAAAATATCAGAGATGCTAAAACATGAAGGGTATAATGTCGCCCGCAGAACTGTTGCCAAATATCGGGAGCAAATGTCTATTCCCGTTTCCCGGTTGAGGCGAAAAATTCAAGCCTGAGAAAGTATATGAATCAAAACACGACGATACACGCAACAACCGTTATCGGTCTGGTGCACAAAAATATTGCTGTGCTGGCAGGTGACGGTCAGGTAACCTATGGTGATACCGTATTGAAAGCCAAAGCACGAAAAGTACGAAAAATTTTTCATGACCAGGTTTTGGCCGGATTTGCAGGTACCGCGGCGGATGCCTTTACACTGTTTGAACGCTTCGAAACGAAATTGGAAGAATTCCACGGCAATTTGGGACGTGCGGCTGTCGAATTGGCAAAAGACTGGCGTACCGACAGATACCTGCGCCGTTTGGACGCTCAGCTGGTGGTTCTCGATAAAAACAATATCTTTATCATATCCGGTACCGGTGATGTTATAGAACCTGATGATAATATTGCTGCTATCGGTTCGGGAGGACCCTATGCACTGGCTGCCGCACGTGCGTTAATCCAACATTCTGATCTCGATGCCAGAAAAATTGCCAAGGAAGCAATGGAGATTACCTCTTCAATATGCATTTATACCAACTCTAAAATTATTGTTGAACAATTATGATATGAGTGACCATGAAACAAATGGAAATGACACCTCAGGAAATCGTTGCAGCGCTGGATAACTATATAATCGGCCAGGATGATGCCAAACGGTCCGTTGCTATCGCTTTACGGAATCGATGGCGGCGCCAACAGGTTCCGTCGGAACTTCGAGAAGAGATTATGCCTAATAATATCATTCTCATCGGACCCACCGGTGTGGGAAAAACCGAATTGGCACGACGGTTGGCGAAACTGGACAGGGCCCCGTTTATTAAGGTTGAAGCATCAAAGTTTACCGAGGTGGGTTATGTGGGCAGGGATGTTGAGTCGATCATTCGCGATCTGGTTGATTTATCCGTGAGTATGGTACGAAGTGAAGTGACGGAAAAGGTGGCGACAAAAGCCGCGTTACTCGCCCGTGAAAGACTGCTGGATATGTTGTTGCCCGGTACCCATCCTACCGCAGCAGCCGCAAACGGTGATAAGGAAAAAATCAAAGCCCATGAGGAAAAGAGAAAACGCACGCGTGAAAAATTGAAAAAGCAGCTTGAGGCAGGCAAACTGGATGACCGAAGTATTGAAATGGATGTACCCGTGGAAATGCCTCAGCTTATGCAAATCATTTCTCCCATTGGAATTGAAGAAATGGGATTGAGTGTGCAGGATCTGCTGGGGCCGATGATGCCGCAAAAAACCAAAAAACGTCGAATGAATATTAATGAAGCTCTGGTGGTACTCGAGCAGCAAGAAACGCAAAAACTGATCGATATGGAAGAGGTCATCCGGGACGCCATACAAAGGGTTGAGGATAACGGCATTGTGTTTTTGGATGAAATCGATAAAATAGCCGGTGAAAACGAAAATTCGCCTGATGTATCACGGGAAGGAGTGCAAAGGGATCTTTTACCGGTTATTGAGGGCACCAATGTGATTACCAAATATGGAATGGTGCGAACGGATCACATTCTGTTCATTGCCTCCGGAGCGTTTCATGTATCCAAACCATCCGATCTGATCCCGGAATTGCAGGGGCGATTTCCTATCCGGGTTGAATTATCCAGTCTGACAGCTGACGATTTTAAGCGGATTTTGATAGAACCTCAAAATGCGCTGGTCAAACAGTATACTGCATTGATCGAAACGGAGGGCGTAAAGATAAAATTTACATCAAAAGCCATCGATGAAATTGCCATTATGGCTTCTGAAGTAAATGAAAAAGCTGAGGACATCGGCGCGCGGCGGTTACATACGGTTATGAGCATACTGCTCGAGGATATTTTATTTGAATTACCCAAAACAGAAAAAAGTATTATCCGCATCACGCCCAAGATGGTAAAGGAAAAATTAAAAGAGATTATTTCCGATGATGATCTCAGCCGTTATATTTTATAGACTAGTCCGGAGGATAGCGTGAAACGAGATTTTTTGGCCGTATCTGATTTTACCAGTGAGGAAATTCTCGATCTACTAAAATTAGCTGCCGATTTAAAACAAAAAACAAAGAACCGTGTGGAACACCATATTCTCAAGGGACGGACCTTGGCAATGGTGTTTCAAAAACCCTCAACCCGAACCCGTGTATCGTTTGAAACCGGCATGTATCAACTGGGAGGGCATGCATTGTATCTGAGT
>JAFGEC010000664.1 GCA_016931775.1 Candidatus Zhuqueibacterota bacterium
CATCTGTCAAAATTTTAAAATTACATATATTTGGCAAAAGGAGGTGCGTCGCACCGGTTCTATCCCACCCGAGACTGAGGTTTTACCTAAATACATTCAATTCTCTTGTTTTTTATCATTTAATTTTGTATTATAAAAGCACTAAATAATGTGTTAAAATAAATGATTATAAGGTGATAAAAATGGCATTAAGTATAACAGAAGACATACGTTCGATTACGGATTTAAAAAGGAAAACGAATTCAGTTTTGGAGCAAATCCATGAAACCAAGCGCCCTGTTATTCTCACGGTGAATGGTAAAGCAGAAGCTGTACTAATGGATGCAAAGGAATATGAAAGAATTACGAGTGCATTTACTTTGCTTAAACTTCTTATACCTGCTGAAGAAGATATAAATAATAAGAGATATAAGGAAGCGAGAGCTTTTTTCAAGGATTTCAAAATTGACAAAAAAATATAAAGTAAAATTAACTCAGCACGCACAAGAAGATTTGGAACATATATTCTATTACATTGCAGCCGATAGTATAAGCAACGCATCAAACTTTGTTATCGAACTGGAGGAAAAGGTCTATTCACTTGAACAATTTCCAAATCGCAATCCATTAATACCTGAGAATGAATATTTCGAAACCGACTATCGTCATCTAATTTTTAAAAAATATAGAATAATTTATCGTGTATCAGAAAATTCAGTTTTTATTTTAAGGATTATTCGTGGAGATAAGCTGTTAGACCTTTAATATATAGTAAAACCACGTTCATCCGGACTGATTGACTCTATTTCCCCGCCAACTCAAATATCCGCTCCCATAATCCGGACTCGTCAAATTTATATGTGACCGCTTTTTGATATGCTGCCAGGGCGTCATCTTCTTTACCGGCTTCTGTGAACCGGTCGCCGAAGAATTTGTAAATGTCCGCGGCATCATCTGCAGGAACTGTAGGGACTATGGCGAGGAGTAATTTTTCAAAATCTTTTTTTTGATTTTTATACATTTTTAAAAGCGGGAACCATATAATACTTTTCAGAATATCTGATCCCTCATAAACAGCCGGAAATTGATCCGCAAGACCTGTTAATTTTTTGTTCGCAAAGGTTATTTCACCAAATTCGTAAGCGAATAGAGCCTGGGCGAGAACGATATCACAATAAAGACTCGAATCAATTTCCATATTTTTTATAAATAATTCCAACAGTTCATTGCCATCTTTGTAATTATTATAACGGCCGTAGGATTGAAGGACAGGCCAGATGATTCTATCACTTTTCGTCTCCGGTATTTCCGTGGTATTTTTCAAATAATTCATGACCACAGTTTGAATTAAATCTAAATAAACGTCCCGTTGATTACCTTGTAATTTCCGGGAGACCATCAGTGTCCTGAGCAAAGCGCCATCGGTATACGCATCGAAAATAATTTCCGTCTTGTTGGAATCCATTTCTCCGGAAAAAAACAGAGATTGCTCAACATCGCCTAAATTTTTTAATCCGGTGGAGTCAAAAGCAGTGTCCCAATATTCCGTTAAATATTCAGCAGCCTTTTTATAATTCTTTCGAAAATAATATTCATCCGCGGTGTATAAAAATTCCTTCTTGGCGCGCGGCAGATAAAAAATATTTCCGTTTTCAAAGTGGATCACGGGGCAAAAATCCGTTTCCAGCAATTCCGATGAAAAAGATTTGAAATAAGCCCTTGCCTGTGTTTTCGTGTTCAAACTAAACAAATCAATATTATCCATCAGTTTAATAAATCGAAAATTTTCATACTTTATCAGTTGATTTGCCCTGTCGTCGCCGCGGATAAGAAAGGATATTATTTTCGAATTCCATTCTTCGTCGTCCGAACTAAAAAAATTCGGATACTCGATTGAAAAGTACAGATTCCCATCGTCCAATAATCCGTAAAAATCACTCACATTGTCAAATGTTAATTTTATATTTTTCTGAGAAACGGATTCCCATTTGTAAATGTTCTTTCCCTGTTTAAAGTACAGGCAATTACCTTCGCCGTTCCAAAAAATCCCTGAAAATTCGGAATCTGAATTTGAAACGACTTTTTCATTTTTACCCCCGGCATCGATAATTGATAACTCGTATTTATTATCACCAGCCTTTTTATTCAGTGCAATATTCCGGCTATCGGGGGACCATTTTATTTCAAAAAGGCCGGTTGCGGTATAGATGGTTTGTTTTTGCCCGCCGTCCTTTGATACTTTCTGTATGATGTTGTTTTCTCCGCTGCCGTAAAAACATATCCAGTTTCCGTCCGGTGACCAGCAAAACTTTTCAGTATTCGGATCGACTTGGCAAATGACTCTTTCCTGAGTGCCGTCTGGTGCAACGATCGACCAGACCTGTTCTCCTTCAGTACCGGAGACAAGTAATATCCGATTTTCAACCGGCGACCAGGCGGCGTTTTGGGTTTCGGAAACCGAAAGAATGCTCTTTTTTGTATTGTCTGCCAACGAATAGATATAGTAAAAACAGGTGTCTTCTTTACCTGATTGGCTGTATAAAATATATTTGCTGTCCTGTGACCATGTCGGCAAACTTTGGCCCGAACCTGAGTGAATTCTCCTGATGGAACCGATATCATTTTGAAGAACATCGATTAACAACAATTCGTCAGATTCACTGGTCAATAGTGCGACATTTTTGCCGTCCGGAGACCAGCTGAATCCTCTATCTGAAGATTCATCTCCCTGGCATGACAACAGAAAACAACAGGAGCAAATGGCAAAAAGCAAACAATATATGGATCGTCTAGTTTTCATTATCGTGACCTCCTTTGAGTTTTTTTATCCGATTTTTTGAATACTCCGCCCACGAACCTGGATATTTTGATACAAGAGTCTGGTAGTTATTCACAGCCTGCACGGTGTCCTGTAACTGATGTTCCAAAATATCACTCATTCGATACAATACATCATCACACAGTTTATGTGTTGGATAACCGGAGAAAAAACTTGTATAAGTATCAACCGCTTCCTGCCAATCAGCTTTTCCACAATAAATTTGCCCCTTGTTGAGCAATGATTTGGTCGTCAGGTTTTCATTGAAATGATGTTGAATAACCTGATCGTATACCAGGAGTGCTTCATCTTTGTCATCGAGATAGAGCCGGTATATTTGGGCAATATTGAATAATGCTTCAGGGCATAGTTGATGTTGAGGATAATAAGCCAGCAGTTTTTTATAATTTTCCACCGCTTCTTCATAATGTCCGAAAATTTCATTCAGTTTTGCGAGTTTAAAGCAGGCGACAGGTGCATATTTGCTTTCCGGAGCTTCTTTTAATATCGTTTGATATTTTGCACGGCATTCCGAAATGGTCGTTACACTATTCATGATATCCGTTTCTAATTTTTCCGCCCGGCTAAAGAGATCGCTAATCGGATCTTTTTTTTGACAACCGAAAAGGCACAGCACGCCGATTAACAAAATATTTATACTTTTTCGTATCATTGTAAAACTCCTTTATTTATTTCCTTTTGATTTTTAGAAGAGGGGATAATTCCTTTTCATTTTGCCGGAACTGACCGGAATACTTTTTCATATATTTCTCTTTCCACGAAAATGAATCCGTGTCTTTTAATCCATCTGTTTTAAAAATTGCACGGGTGGTGGGATAGTCTCTTAATTTATCCTGACTGCTTATAGGAGAAAAAATGTAATAAGCAAATACTTCGATACCGATAAAAATCAAAATAGCCGCTGCAACCGCATACAACGTGTGTCTGAGCTGGTTTTTTGTTTGATGAAGATTCAGCTTTTTTATTTTCCGGAACAGTTTTTCGTCAAAATCCTCAGGCAAAAGGTCTGTCCGGTAATAATGCAGCATTCGAAATGTTTTTAAAATTTCCATTTCTTCCTTCAAACATCTCTCACATTGTCCGAGATGCCGATGTAGCTGTGACAGCTCATTTTTCTCGAGTTCCGCATGTAAATACGCTGTTAAATTTTCCTGTACATCCTTGCAGTTCATGGAATTTACTCCAATTTTTCTTATACTTTGATTCCGTATTATCACGGAATCGTATTAAAATTTTAAATATCTATAAATTTTTCATTTAAAAAACGGATTCAGATTATATCAAATCAAACTCTTTCAACTTTTCCCGGATTTTTGTGACCGCCACATGGATACGGGATTTTATGGTTCCCACGGGGCACTCCTGGATATCGGCGATTTCCCGGTAACTTTTGCCGTGATACTGGCACAATACAAATGCCGTCCGCTGATGTTCCGGGAGTGTGTTCACGACGGCATCTATCAAATTGTATAATTCAAATTGTTCGGCTTTGGCTTCGGGATTTGCCGCCGGATTCGTTAGATTTTGCATGACGGATTCGTTATCATTGCCGTTGTGTATGGAAAAAATTTTGGCATGTGGCTGTTTGCGATAATTATCGATGACCAGATTATGCGCGATTCGAAATATCCATGATTTAAATTTGCCGCGTTCATTGTAATTTTTTACTGACGTGAATACCTTTATAAAAACATCCTGAGTCAGATCGGAAGCCGTTTCTCTGTCCTTCAACTTTCCGAGAATAAATTGATAGATCAGCGATTTGTACTTTTGAACCAGAAAAGTAAATGCACTTTTATCGCCTTCAGCACATTGTTTCATCAATTGTGAATCGTAATCGATCAAAAGGGCTCCTATCACTCTGACTAATATAGAAAACGTAGATTTTCAGGAAAGGTTCATTATAAATGGAAAAATTAATTCGTTTTAGCAAGGGCATGATTCATTTTATTATTTTTGTAATCGGTGATCAACTCGATTATACTCAAATGTCAAAAGAGGTGCTTTTTAAAGAACAAATGAACTATTTGTCTGCACAGAAAAAGTCAAGGATCATATAAACCTGTAGCAAAACTATTTTACCGTGAATCCAATGGTGTGTCATGGAAATGCGTGTATCACTGGTACGCGCATTATGGTATCAGTCGTGCTGGATAACCTGGC